>JAKAXP010000111.1 GCA_021816545.1 Bacteroidota bacterium | reverse complement strand
TTACCTGATACCGGTGGCAATTGTTGTGCAGATTGTGATCCAGATACTTTTTGCCATTGCAAACCGTATCATCACACAGGAGGATTTGCCTGACATAACCGACGAGCGCGACAAGCTTATTGAACTGAAATGCATACGGATCTCGCACTGGATCTTTATCCTGGGATTTATGCTGGCGATGGGGTCACTGGCCGCGGGAATGAAACCGTATGTGATGTTTCTTACACTAATCTCATCAGGATTCCTGGCCACCCTGGCATCCGAGGTTGCAAAGATCATTTATTACAGAATGGGGGCGTGAAATGGAAGAGGAAAAGATAATGATCAGCAACACCATCCGCAGGCTCCGTTTTTTTGCCGGCGAGATGACACAGCAGGAGCTGGCTGACAGGACCGGGGTTACCCGCCAGACAATTGTGGCAATAGAGAACGGGAAGTACTTTCCGTCGCTGGAGCTGGCATTCCGCATTGCTTACACTTTTAATGTTCAGCTGTCCGACGTGTTTGCATACTTCCCGGAGAATGACCCGGTGCATAAAAAAGTAATTGCAAAACAGGCAAAAAAAGAAAAAACGTAATTGCTCTGTGCTTCCCACCTGACAAGGCCTCCGAAGCTCACAGGCATACTGAGGCCGGAAACAGGAAGGGTAATGTGATTCTGACGGTTTAGAACAAAATGAAAGGAAAACCCTTTCTATTTTCAAAGGAAATGATGATGAATAAAAAAACCAAAGACCCTGCCCCGCCTTGGCGTAAAATACTCAGCCTTGTACTCATTGCCGGAGGCATAACCTCCCTATTCTTTGTGCCATGGATCCTGGTCCGGATCCTGATATCACCGCTGCCCGATACGGTTCAGGGACAGGTAAACAAAGCCATTGATTATGGATTTGACGGAATTATTGTGTATGTGGACGAAGCAGGGAAACCACCTGCATTTTATACCGCCGGCTGGCACGACCGGGACAAAAAAATACCTGCATACCCGGATGCCCTGTTCAAGATTGCCAGTATCAGCAAGTTATATGATGCCGTGGCCATCACCAGGCTGGTTCATGACCACCGATTGTCGCTGGATAAAACAGTCGCAGATTACTTCCCGGAGCTTGCGGGAAGAATTGAAAATGCTGAAAAAATTACCCTGAGAATGATGGTTCAGCACCGGAGTGGTATTCCTAATCTCACAGACACCCCTGGATTCTGGGAAAACCCGCCGCAAAACAGTAAGGATGCGCTTGAACTGATACTTGATTTGCCTGCTGATTTTGAACCGGGTAAAAAACATAGGTATTCCAATACAAACTATTTGCTGATTTCCGAACTCATAGAAAGGACAACAGGTTACAGCACTTTCAAGTATATAAGGGAAGAAATTCTGACTCCTCTTGGCCTGGAAAACACTTTTGGTTCAATCCATGATGCAGATATGGACAATGTGATGAGCGGCTACTACGTTGGCAATGAGAATGATCTGAAGGATGTTGATTATGGCTCAATGCTGGCCACAGCAGAGGATGTGGGTATATTCCTTCGGGCATTGAACGATGGCTCTTTGTTTGAAGATGGAGAAGAGGAGATCTATTCCTCCATTTACGTTTTTGACCATACGGGTTGGGTGCCCGGCTATCAGAGTATTGCAAGATACCACAAAGATATTGATGCAGTTGTTATTCAATTTAATAACTCAAACGGAGGATACAACTGGAATATAGCTGAGATAGTTTACAGACGTATCGTAAAAATACTGAGACGACAGCAAAGCTCCTGAAATTTTAACAAATCGCTTTCTTCATCCAAGGGTACATAACACAAACATATCATATATGAAACCAAAGTCAATTGTCCTGCTTCTTTTCTCCTGCCTGGTAATGAATGCCTATTCGCAGGGAGTTTTTTCCGGTTCAGATACAACCAGGCTGGTAATACTTGGATCCGGCAATCCAAATCCCTCCCCCTCTCAGTCAGGTTGCTCGGTAGCAATTATAGTATTCAACACACCCTACATCATTGACTTCGGCCCCGGGTTGATACGAAGGGCTGCTGCCCTGTCTCCGTCATATGGCGGCAAGATTAGCGGCCTTGAAGTGAAAAATATCAAACGGGCATTTCTGACCCACCTGCATTCCGATCATACCATAGGCTATCCTGACCTGATATTAACCCCATGGGTGATGGGAAGGGATGAACCTCTTGAAGTATACGGTCCGGAAGGGATTAATAAAATGACTGAAAATATTCTCGAGGCCTACGAGGAGGATATCAGGTACCGGTTGTATGGCTCCGAACCGGCCAATAACCGGGGGTGGCGTGTCAACAGTCATGAATTCATGAATGAAGGAGTAATTTACCGGGATGAAAATGTCAAAGTAGAGGCTTTCCCTGTTCCGCACGGGTCATGGCCCAATTCATGGGGATTCCGCTTTACAACACCTGATAAGGTTATAGTTATTTCCGGCGACACCAGGCCCTCGGAAAAGATCCTGGAATATGCCACGGATGCAGATATCCTGGTTCATGAAGTCTATTCCAAAAAGGGATTTGACACAAAGAATGAAACCTGGAAAGCGTACCATTCGGAAAACCACACTTCAACTTATGAACTTGGTGAAATTGCGTCAAAAACCAATCCTGGACTGATAGTTCTTTATCACATCCTGTACTGGGGTGCATCCGACCAGGAATTGCTCGGCGAGATAGCCACAAAATACAAAGGAAAAGTAGCGGTCGGACACGACCTGGATGTGTATTAGTCAGAACAGCAGCGACAGGCAGGTAAGGCCGCCATCCATTTTCCTGAACTCCGACATATCAAGCTCGATAATATTGTAACCGAGCTCCAGTATCTTCTTCTTTGATTTCGGGAATCCTTTTGCTATCAGCAGATAATCATTCACCCGCAGGCAATTGGCCGAATAGTATTCTTCAGGGTCAGGGATGATTGTATTTGCCGGGTGAGCCACCTGCGAAAATACCGGGGTGGAAATAAAGTTACCGTCGCCCAGGTATGCGATATCAGATTTCAGGTGGAGTCCTGCCTCCACCGGAACAACTGATGATGTAAAACCGTGTCTGGCAAGGATGTCAGACAGTTGTCTTGCCCCCTCGGTGTTTGTCCTTTCTGATATGCCGATGTAGTAATGGTTTTCAGCTCGCAGAACATCTCCCCCCTCCATGGTGCCTGGAGCTGTGATTGCTTCCGTTGGACCATAGCCGGCCAGCACATTTGCAATGGCCTCCTCCTCTCCCCTTCTTGTGGCGGCTCCGGGTCTGGAAACGACTTTTACCTTACTGTTTACAACAGCCGTATCCTCCACGAAACAGCCATCGGGATATCTTTCATCGGCATCCAGCACTGTCAGTTCCACACCGCACCTGATCAGCGCCTCGCAGTATGCAGCATGCTGTTCGAGTGCTTTGCTGGAATCCGGCAGTCCGAGGCCTGATGTTGTTATCCCGCTGGCAAAGTTCCTGCCAGGCCTCCTTACTATCGCTCTTGTATACACCTTATTACAGAATTGGATTATTCTAAGTTTCGTCAAGCTCAAGTATAGGCAAATTCCGGGTGAAATCAAATTTGTCAAAAAATTGATCGGTCAATAACATTTTTAAGGCTATATCCTTAAAATATATTTGCTTTTTTAAGGTTTTAACCTTAATTTTGTTTAACATTTTTAAGGTTATACCCTGATGAAAAAACAAATTCTTATTCTGGAACAAGTTGAAGCAAAGATATCTCAGCTTAAGACGGCAGATAATCTGGTGGTCCCACCTGCCGGATGGATTTATTCCATAAGACACGCTCTTGGAATGTCAATGAGGCAACTGGGCAACAGAATGGGCATTACTCCACAGAGTGTCAAGGAGATTGAGGAAAGAGAGAAGAGTGGCACAATTACTCTTAAGGTACTTCGTCAGTTCGGACAGGCGCTGAACCTAAAACTTGTCTATGGTTTTATCCCGTCAGAAGGCAGTCTTGAGAAGATTATCGAACAAAGGGCCCTGGAATTGGCAAAAGAAATTGTGACCAGAACTTCAGCCTCAATGAAACTGGAAGATCAGGAGAATAAGCCGGACAGGCTGAAAAAGGCAGTAAAGGAGAAAGCAAACGAAATAAAACTTCAAATGCCTAAGTACCTATGGGACTGAGTTTGGAATATATTGAGGGGCAGACCCCTATAGATGAGGATGAGAAAGAAGGTCTTCTGATTAAAACAATATCTACCAGGGGAGAGCTTGATGAATTTGAACAAGCTAACATCCAGGATGCTGTAGAATGGTCTATAAGGCGTAAATTCACAAAGGAACAGATCCTCACTGAAGACTTCATCTTGATTGTTCACAAGAGAATGTTTGGATCAGTTTGGGAATGGGCCGGGAAAAAGAGAAAAACAAATAAGAATATTGGAGTTGATAAGACTCATATCACTGTTGAAATACGCAAACTGCTTGATGATTGCAGGTTTTGGATAGAGAACAATACTTTTCAACCTGATGAGATTGCTATTCGATTCAGCCATAGGTTAGTCAAAATTCACGTGTTTCCAAACGGGAATGGCCGTCATTCACGATTAATAGCAGACATTTTAATCTCAAATGTATTCAACAGACCAGTTTTTACCTGGGGACATTCAGACTTGGCAAAAAAGAGTTCAGTCAGGACAGAGTACCTTAATGCGATCCATAAGGCTGACTATGATGATTACGACGCACTCATAATGTTCGCAAGGAAATAACTCCCCTTTCTGATGGGAAAAATTAAATTCTTCAATAGATAAGGAAAATAGGACTACATTCCATTTAAGAATATATCCCCTCCAACCAGTCAATGTCAATCTATGTTCCTAAATTGCCTTTTTTCATAAATTTACTCACCATACATCAACCTACCCGTCAATGTCCTCTCCCCGCAAGCGTCCAAAATTCAAGATCGGCCCCGGAGCCCTGGTCACCGCCGCATTCATAGGGCCGGGAACCATCACCACCTGCACCCTCGCAGGCGCGAGCTTCGGATATGCTCTCCTCTGGGGAATGGTATTCTCGGTGGCTGCGACTATCATCCTCCAGGAGATGGCAGCCCGACTCGGCATCATCTCACACAAAGGACTTGGCGAGGCTCTCCGCGCACACTTCAGCAAACCAGCCGCCAAGCTGTTCACAGCTATCCTCGTTATCTCGGCAATCACAATAGGCAATGCCGCCTTCCAGACCGGCAACCTTCTGGGGGCATCACTGGGCCTCGAGACTCTTTTCGGATCCGGAGCACCTGCAGCTTCCGGGGCAGCAACGGCAGCCGGGTCAGCAGCAGTAGCCGGTTCTCCCGGCCTCTTCAGTTCCGGAATACTGACCCTCCGTTTCTGGGTGGCACTCAACGCCGCCATTGCCTTCATCCTCCTCTTCGTGGGCAGCTATAAGCTCCTGGAAAGATTCCTTGTGGCGCTGGTAATCCTGATGAGCCTCACCTTCGTCACCACGGCAATAATTGTGGCCCCTGCCCTGCCGGCACTGCTGAAGGGGATGTTCGTCCCCTCAATACCTTCAGGGGCAGTGCTTACCCTTGTGGGACTCATCGGCACCACGGTGGTGCCCTATAACCTCTTCCTCCATGCCTCGGCGGTACAGGAGCGGTGGCACAGCCCCTCCGACCTCCCGGCAGCGAGATGGGATATCTCTGTATCGATGATCCTCGGAGGGGTGATATCAATGGCTGTCATAATCACTGCCGCCGCAGCCTTCGCAGGAACAGGCACCAGTATCGCCTCGGGAACTGACATGGCGCAACAGCTTGAACCCCTCGCCGGTCGCTGGGCAAAATACATCACCAGCATCGGCCTTTTCGCTGCAGGCATATCCTCCGCCATCACTGCCCCCATGGCCGCCGCCTACGCTACCGCCGGCATCATGGGCTGGAAACGTGATCTTCGCTCTGCACGCTTCCGGATGGTATGGATGTTCATCCTCCTGGCAGGCGTCACCTTCTCAATGCTCGGATTCAAACCGGTCGACGCTATCCTCTTCGCTCAGGTCGCCAACGGCATCCTCCTCCCCGTGATAGCCGTCTACCTCCTCGTGGTGATGAACAGCCGGAAGATAATGGGCGACAACGTCAACACTCTGCTCTCAAACATCCTCGGGGGTATCGTCGTGCTGACAGCAACGGGACTGGGCATCAGGAGCATACTGCATGTCATTGGCATAATCTGACAGCCTGCGGCCGGGCATCAGCAACCGATGGAATTGCAGGTGAGTCAGCCCTTCCTTACCCCGGCGCTTTAATCACCCTCTTCAAGACTGAACAGGTCGTTCACCGGTTTGTCAAAATACTTTGAGAGCCTGAGAGCCAGGACGGTCGACGGCACGAACTTACCAAGCTCAATGGAGTTTATTGCCTGCCTGGTCACCCCTATCTCCCTGGCCAGCTCCTCCTGAGTGATATTCTTGATCGCCCTCTCAACCTTCAGACTGTTTTTCATGACTCAGCGATTTTTTGGCTCTGTAAAGCAAATACTGAAACCGGATTATAAATATCAGCAGGATTGTGAACATGTTGAATATCATCACATAGAAGAATCCGAAATCATAGAAAAACAGAAAACAGAACAGCAGTATGCCATAATTGATGTAAGTGGCCCACAACAATGATTCAAGCCTGATTCTGGCAATGAACTCGTCTTCTGTCTCTTCCCTTGAGAATGCAACAAAGAAAGCGCTGATAATGAAAATTATGCCAGTAACAGTTAAGGTGAGATTCGTCTTTACGAATCCCATTTTTACGGATTCACCCAAAATCACATCTGAGTAGAGTGTAAACACCCTGGTATTCAGAAAGTCAAACTCGAAATCGGAGAAGATAATGTAAAGTCCAAACAGGGTTGTTGGGATCAGCAGAATCCAGCCGGGCTTTTTAAACTTGTGCGGTAAAAGCAGTTTCGTTTTCATTGCACTTTGCGTTTTTATTCAATACAAATGTAATACATACATTACATTTATACAACTATTATTTACTTTTTGTAATGTTTATGTGTCTTTAAAAATTATTTTATCCGTTACATAAATAAAATGGAGCCATGCGACAGGCGGATGGCGGCAGTGAAAAATACTTCTCCCTTTACCCTGCCTGCATCAGGATCATCATAAGATGGGCCCTGAATAGCGACAGGCAAAACTCCCGCAGCGGACCATAACAGAACACCAGGTAGTTTTTCAGGGAAAAATTTGGAGATTATTTCAATTATATTTTACTTTGCATCTCAAAGTACTTTTAATGTAAGAGCAACTGAGCGCAATTGCACAACTTCAAAAACAGAATTATTTACTTATTACAAACACTTCAAAATGATGAAAAACAAGAGACTGATTATCATACTGGCAGCGATGTCAGTTCTACTGCTTATACCCTTCATCGCCATGCAGTTCACTGATGAAGTCAATTGGACGTTCCGCGACTTCGCAATAATGGGTGTTCTGTTATACGGCACAGGTTTATTATGTGAACTTGTACTGAGAAAGGTGAAGACCGTCCAGAACAGGATTCTAATCTGCGGGGTCGTTGTAATTGTCTTCCTTCTGATCTGGGCAGAACTTGCAGTAGGGATATTCGGGACACCGTTTGCCGGATCCTAGAAAGAAAAAATATCACGTGCCGGCGGGCTGAAGACACGATTCTGACAGGTTGAATCTGTCTGCCTCATAAAT
>JAKAXP010000110.1 GCA_021816545.1 Bacteroidota bacterium | reverse complement strand
CTCAACATACTCGGGGATATAATGGAATTTGCCGAACAGTGCTTCGTCAGGAGTGAAGATCACCTCGGTGCCGTTTTCTTCGGCGGTTGATTTCAGGGGTTCATCCCGAATAAGCTCTCCGGATTTGAATTCAATCTCCTTAGCCTGGCCTTCACGGAACGATCTGATTATGAACGATGAAGAAAGTGCGTTAACGGCTTTGATACCCACCCCGTTAAGGCCAACCGATTTCTTGAATGCCTTTGAGTCATACTTGGCGCCTGTGTTCATTCTTGAGGAGACATCAAGCACCTTGCCGAGGGGAATCCCACGGCCGAAGTCGCGCACCGTCACCTCTGAACCGACAATACTTACGTCTATTTTGCGGCCGAAGCCCATCATGTATTCATCAACCGCGTTGTCCATCACCTCTTTAAGGAGGACATAGATTCCGTCATCAAGGGACGAGCCGTCACCCAGCTTGCCGATGTACATACCGGGCCGCAGCCTGATATGCTCCTTCCACTCAAGGGTTTTAATATTCTCCTCAGAATAATTGCCGTCCATTATTCCAAATTTTGGGGCAAATATAAAGAATTAGGAAAGGCGAAGTCCGGCTACTTATCAACAACCCCGGGGAATTATGCCCTGCAAGGGCAGGCAAAAGGCAATAGGCAATAGGCAATAGTGTTGACAATGATACTCGCAGAGCCTGCCCGTTTGGCCTTAATGCTTTCGGCGGATTCTGAATTGCAGACTAATCGGCGGGTTACTCCTCTCTGCGGAGCTGGTCCATGGCGGTGACCATCATGGCCTGTACACGTGAGGCCAGTTCCTCCGGGTCACCGGTACCGAACTGCCCCGGGAATATGGGATCAAGCACCCTGATCCTCACAATACGGCGGTTCCTGAAGATGATCCCTCCCTTTTTGGGCAGGATCTCCCCGGTGCCGTCAATGAGCACCGGCAGCAACGGCTTGTCAGTCTTCACTGCAAGCTGGAATGCGCCGGTCTTGAACTTCCCGATGGCGCCAGTCAATGACCTGGTACCTTCGGGGAAAATCACAACCGAGATGCCTTCCTGAAGCGATTCCACACACTTCTCCATCATTTTGATCACGCTTGCCTTGTTGCCCCTGACCAGCTCGATGTATTTAACCATCTTCATTTCCCATCCTACCAGAGGAACACGGAAGATCTCGATCTTTGATACCCACCTTAGGCGGTGGCGGAGCATGTTGAAGAAGACGATATCAAGCAGTGACTGGTGGTTGGGGATAATTATGTAAGCCTGTTTCTGGTCGAGCTTCTCACGGCCATCAACTATAACTTTCCAGAAGGGACTCATTTTTGTCAGCACTATACCCTGGATAACCATCCACCTGTTGTTCATCAGCCTCCGGCTGTCAAAGGCAAGTGCCAGAAGCCAGAGCAGTAATGCGACCGGGAAGGCAAGCAAGACGAATGTGATGCTCGAAAACCATACCCACAGTGACTTGATCAGGTTCATTGTCTTATGCTTTTGTTAATTTTCAGTGCCGTCCATGCAAGGGCGGAACCTGCTGCCAGGCCCAGAAGGGCTCCTCCGAGCACATCTCCCGGATAATGCACTCCCAGGTATATTCTTGAATATGAGACAGCCACGGCCCAGATAATGACTGTCCAGGTAAACCATTTCTTCCGGAGCAGGGGTATAGTAAATGCTGCTATCCCAAATGTATTTGAGGCATGGGCTGAGACAAAACCGTACATCCCGCCGCAGCGTCCCCTGACAATGTGGACCATGCCCTCAAGTGCCGGTTCATGGCACGGCCTTGGCCGCTCAACAAGGTTCTTAATCAGGTTGGACCCCTGGTCGGTCAGCACCACAAGCACCGGTACCAGAACAAGAGGAATCCAGACCCTTTTCCCGTATTTCGCAGCAAGAAGCCATACAATCAGAACATAAAAGGGGATCCATACAGTCCTGGTGCTCAGCCCCCACATCACCCTGTCAAGGAACGGGGTGTGAAGAGAGTTCAGGAACAGGAATAATGTACGGTCGAGCTCAACCATGATCAGCTGTTTATTGCCCTCCAGAGCAGGTCCTTCAGCGGTGTGATGCCTGTACCCTTAACTGACGAGATGAATACAACCGGCATGTCTCCGGGAAGAAGCGGCCTCATTTCATCAGTGAGTTCCTCATCAAGAAGATCACACTTCGATATTGCCATTACCCGCTTCTTGTCAAGGAGTTCTGGGTTATACTTTCGAAGCTCCTCCAGAAGGATGCCGTATTCCTTTGCAATATCTTCAGTATCAGCCGGTATCATAAAAAGCAGCACGGCGTTGCGTTCTATGTGCCGGAGGAACCTGTGACCCAGTCCCTTCCCCTCGGCGGCCCCCTCGATTATACCCGGGATGTCTGCCATCACAAACGACTTGTCATCGCGGTAGCTGACTATGCCCAGGTTGGGAGTGAGTGTTGTAAAGGGGTAGTTGTCGATCTTGGGTTTCGCGGCGCTGACAACTGAAAGCAGGGTCGACTTTCCTGCATTGGGGAATCCCACCAGTCCGACGTCAGCCAGCACTTTCAGTTCAAGGATGAAGTATCCTTCAAGGCTGGGTTCGCCCGGCTGGGCGAAACGGGGAGTCTGGAAGGTGGCCGATTTGAAGTGGGTGTTGCCCAGGCCTCCGCGGCCTCCCTTGAGCAGTATCTTCTCTTCACCCTCGCTGGTGATCTCAAAGAGAATCTTCTCCGACTCCTCCTCCCGTGCCACTGTGCCGAGGGGAACCTCAATGATTATATCCTCACCGGCGGCGCCGCTCTTCTGGTTTGATGAGCCGGATCCGCCGTGACCGGCGAACAGGTGCCTGGTATATTTAAGATGCAGCAGGGTCCATAGCTGAGAGTTACCCCTGAGGATTACGTCGCCGCCCCTGCCGCCGTCGCCGCCGTCAGGGCCGCCCTTGGGCTTGGATTTCTCGTGCCTCAGATGCGCTGATCCTGCGCCACCCTTTCCTGAGCGGCAGAAGATCTTTACGTAATCAACGAAGTTTGTCTCAGCCATCGGTTATATTACAGTTTCAATCTCTGCACAGAGTCTGCCGAAGATGTCATCTATTGACCCTACTCCGTCAACACTCCTTGAGACTCCTGCCTTCCTCCCGAAGTCAATCACGGGCTCTGTCTTGGCGCGGTAAACCGCAATGCGGTTGTTGATTATATTCTCATCTGCATCGTCAGCCCTGCCTGATACCAGCGCTCTTTTCTTCATGCGGTCCATCAGCTCGGCATCATTGACCTCGAGCACCAGCATGAGGTCTATTTTCATGCCTCTTCCTTCAAGCATCTTCTGAAGTGCTTCAGCCTGCTCCACGGTGCGGGGGAACCCGTCAAAGATGAAACCGGCCTTGCCGGTTGTGGCATCTATCTTCCCTGCAATCATGGCAATAACCACATCATCAGGGACAAGTTCACCTGCTGCCATTATGGCTTCCATCTTTTTACCCAGCGGGGTTCCGGCGGCAAGCTCGGCCCTGAGCATGTCACCTGTTGACAGATGCAGGAGGTTATACTTATCAGCAAGGGTTACCGATTGTGTTCCCTTCCCTGATCCGGGAGGGCCAAACATAAGAATATTAATCATTGCAGAATGTTATTTTGTTAGTTTGTATATCGCCTTCAGGTTCCGGCCATAGCCGTCATAGTCAAGCCCGTATCCCACTACGAAGTTGTTTGGTATTTCAAAACCGATGTAATCTATCGGTATATCCTTCGTATAGGCTTCCGGTTTGAAGAGGAGGGTGCATATCCTGATTTCGGATGCCTTTCGCAGTTTCAGTTCTCCGATGACTCTTTCGAGCGTGGCTCCGGTGTCAACAATATCCTCGAGTACCACCACCGTCTTGCCTGTGATATCTTCGTTCCACCCGATAAGTTCCTTGATCTTGCCGGTGCTTGAGGTTCCGTCATAGGAGGCCAGTTTGATGAATGAGACCTGGCATTCGAGGGTGATCTGCCTGAAGAGGTCCGCGGCGAAGAGGAAGACTCCGTTGAGGACTCCGAAGAAAAGCACATCCTTGCCTTTCAGGTCTTCGCTGATTTTCTCGGCGAGTGCCGTAACCCGGCTCTGTATTTCGTCTTCAGTGATATACACTGAAAACTCCCTGTCGATTAGAGTTATCTCATTCATGGTTGAGGTGATTGATGCCGCTAAATTATAAATTTAAAGCTTATTTTTGCTCTGACAATGATCTATACAATAAAAAGAGCATATGAATCCGGCAGTTAGCATTATCATGGGCAGCGTCTCCGACCTGAAGGTCATGGAGAAGGCAGCAGAGTTTCTTGACAGTGTGGATATCCCCTTTGAGATAAACGCACTCTCGGCACACCGCACACCTGATGAGGTGGAGAAGTTTGCGCGCGGTGCAGCAGCCAGGGGCATAAAGGTAATCATTGCCGGCGCCGGCATGGCGGCACATCTTCCCGGTGTGATCGCGGCGATGACTCCGGTGCCGGTCATAGGGGTGCCGGTAAAGGCCTCCCTTGACGGGATGGATTCCCTTCTTGCAATCGTTCAGATGCCTCCCGGGATACCTGTAGCCACGGTAGCTATTGACGGAGCGCTGAACGCCGGTATCCTGGCAGCACAGATGATTGCCACCGGCGACCCTGCCGTCATGGACAAGCTCATCGCCTACAAGGAGAGCCTGAAGCAGAAGATAGTCAAGGCCAACGAGGAGCTGGGGGCGGTGAAGTACAGGTACCGGACGAACTGAGTCGGCAGTCGGCAGTACCAGTCGGCAGTACCAGTCGGCAATACCAGTCGGCGGTAAAGGTCGGTAGTAAAGGTCGGTAAATGGACTTAATAACGGAATTTGGACGGGTTTTTTATCACTGCGCTGATCATCCGGCCTACTTCAAGACATCGGCTTAAATAATCATTATAATTCTCCCGGGATAGGTATTTGCATTCAATTGCAAAATCAAGCCAGACAAGTGTCTCTGAATTTTCCATATCAGCATCTGACATCTTGCTGATAAAATGCGCTTCATAGAGGCGCTTACGGTATCCTTCGCCAATATTTGAACATACAGATCTTGAAGATCTTCTTATCTGCGATGTCAGTGAATACAACTCCTCATTGGGAAACTGCATGCTGGTTTTATAAATATCCATTGCAAGGCTAAATGCCTTCTGATAAACAATCAGATCTTTAAAACCATTTTTCATTTCATTACACTTTAATTCTTCTGACTGCCGACTGCCGACCGGTACTGCCGACTAAAACCCAATCCTGACCTGCCCCTTAACCTCCTGCCTGAGACCGTTACCTGCATTTGATGCCGGCCAGGTATAACCATACTTCACCCTTACTTCTACACTGGCGGCGGGTTTCCAGGAGAGCATGATGAATGACCTTGTCATCTCACCGTAGAGGGCGGGGATACTGAATGATGAAAGCAGGTCATTTTCCCAGGCATAGAGGCGGCTGTCCCAGCCACTTGTGGAGCATAGGGCATACCTGAACCATAGTTTCAGGGGAACAGCGTGGAATTTGTAAGCAAAGTCCTGGGAAAGCAGGTAACCTTTTTCTCCTGAAGGGGATATAAATGAAAAGGATGCACGGGTAGTAAGGCCCAGATCCGGGGAAATGTCGCAGTCGAATACGACACCTGCCTGCTGCCGTGTATGTGTCACTGAATTCGCAGTACCTGTTCCGGTGGAACTGTCATACTCGCGCGAGGAGGAGGTGTATGAAAGCCGGAGTGATATCTCATCGCGTGGCTGGAATTCTCCCGTTATTTCAATCCTGCTGCCGTAGGAAGGTGAGGAGGAACGGTACCGTGGCCAGGGAATGCGGTAGTGGTCTGCTGCTGCCGTGATGAAGAGATGCCTGGCGGCTTCGATGTACACTGAGGCCGAAAGGCCTGTCTCGTTGCCTGATCCTGATCCGGCCTTGAAAGCCCCGGAATGAAATGCATTGTATCCCGTGGAGAAGTGGCGGGCAAGGATATTGAAAGTGACTCTTCCGGAGGGTTTTGCCCTCAGTCCTGCCGTTGCTGCCCATGAATCACGCAGATAAATTCGGCCAAAGGCTGACACCGAACCCGTTCCGGTTGTGTCTGCCAGGGGGCCCTGAGTATATGTTCCGGCAGAGTCTGTCGCCGGGCTAGGCAGACCCAGTCCTGCCTCGGCGAAGAAAAGGACCGGTCCTGTTCCTGCCCTGATGTCGGCGGCAACGTTTATCAGCCTGTCTCCTTTAAAGTCATGGAGGTTCTCCGGTTCAGTCATGTCAGGGAGGAAAGGAAGGGAAAACCGGGTCAGTGATGCAGTCAGGCCGCTTCTGACCTTATCTGCACCGGCTGTCAGACGGAGCCCGGCAATTGTTTCAGTTAGTCTGTTGCGTGCCTCAAGCTGTGATCCGGTTGCATGAATCCCTCCACTGACAAGATTGGTCACGCCCATCACAGTGCTGTCTTCATTATAGAGGATGCGGGCATCGATTCTGTTGCTTGAGGCGAACAGCACTGCCCCGGCATTTATGCTGCCCAGCGTCAGGCAGATTCCCCTGAAGAAACCGTTCTCCTCGGTAGAAGTGAAGGGGGCGGCCGTACTTCGTCCCGACATAAACGATGGCGAGCTCAGCCATGAAGCCATCCACCTGCTGCTGTTGAACAGCAGGCCCTCACCGGCTCTGACGGTAAAATCACCTGCTATGATCGTGTTAACCAACCCATTCCCCTCGTACTTGATATAACCTGACAGGAAGTCGGCCCCGGGAGCATTTTTGAATGAGAATGATTCACCCGGGTCATTTTCTGCCGTCAGGCCAAAGCTGAATCTGCCCTGTTCATGCTTCAGCTTAAGCAATGAACGTACACCCTCCGTACCGCTTTCGCTCCCGCTGAAGCGGGCTGAGACCGTCAGCGTCACCAATGTGCGGCCATAGCTCTTCCCCACTTTCGGCGCCTCCGGTTCAAGTGATATATAAGGAGCCATCAGGAGCACTGTGTTACGGTCATAAGCTGGCAGCAGGGCAAGCTCATAGAGGGTCACCACGCTGCCATTTTTCCTTATGTGGTCGGCCAGTACCATCACCTGAAATTCTGTCAGGAAGAAGAGACGTGAGATCTCCTTTTCATCACCGCTGTTGATATTCACGGGTGAGGTCTTCAGATCTTCCAGTTCCTCCAGCAGGGCAGCCGGATCAGTCTCTTCCGACAGGGCAAGTATCTCCTCGACAGATTCCTTTATTGACTGGTTTTCCTCCTGGGAAAATAATGGAGCTGAGAGAAGTACAAGAATTATTACCGCAATAGCAGTCTTCCGGTCCGGAGGCCATCTGGAAATGCTATGTAACGGCTCCCCGTGATGGCTCAGGCATTGGTCCCCGTGCAGGCTCAGGCTTTGATCCCCGTGCAGGCTCAGGGATTGATCCCCGTGCAGGCTCAGGGATTGGTCCCCGTGCAGGCTCAGGGATTGGTCCCCGTGCAGGCTCAGGGATTTCATCTGATTGACCATGTAACTGATACAGAAGAGGTCATGCCGGTTACACCATTCAGGAGAAATCCGGCATCCGCCTCCAGGCGGTCTGACCGGAATCCAATTCCGAAGGCAAAAGAGGATGGTGAGCTCATGTAGCCTGACCTTAGGACCATCCTGTCAAGCATATTCCAGCCGATACCGCAATTTATTGAAATCGGCTCGGAGCTCACCTTCGATCCCGCAAGGGTCAGAAAGAGGTTGTCTGACTGCTTCCAGTGTAAACCGGCATCAATTGATGAAGGCAGGTTATTAAGGGGAGAGACGGGATTGAACAGGTGCACCCCTACGGTC
>JAKAXP010000109.1 GCA_021816545.1 Bacteroidota bacterium | reverse complement strand
TGAGCCGTTGCCACAAAAGTAAATAATCAGTATCGATTAATGGATTTCTCCCGGAGAGGATAAGGAAAAATAATATATATTTGCACCCGCAAAAGGTCCCGTAGCTTAACTGAATAGAGCATCTGACTACGGATCAGAAGGTTACAGGTTTGAATCCTGTCGGGATCACAAAGAGCAACCCCGCGTCAGCGGGGTTTTTTTATTTTGAATAAGCCGAAGAAGCCTGCTTCTGAGAGCTTATGAAAAAGAAAAAAATGAATGCCGGAGGCAGCTGCTCTTTGTCCGGTGCCCCCTATAAGGGATCACGCCGACGCAGGAGGCGTAAACCCACACAAAAGCCACCTAAGGCGGCAGATTCCTTCTCCGGAGCCCCCCATAATGGATCAGGCCTACGCAGGAGGCGTAATCCCATGACGCAGCCGGAGGCGAATGATTTCTTGTTCTGAGCCCCCATTAATGGATCCTGAGCGCAGCGAAAAATCCCGTTTATATTCTTCGAACAAATCTCTTAATTTTTCGTTATCACTATCATCATATCATTGAATGAATGACCTTTAATCGACTATATTTGCGTATTAATCTTAACCCATGCACATTTTGACCCCCACCCTCTTTTTCCTACTGTTCGGAGTAATGATAGTGACCGTTCTGCTGATCGACCTCCTTGTCGTTGGCAGGAAATACCATGTTGTTTCACTTAAAGAGTCCCTCATTTGGACATCTGTCTGGGTGAGCCTTGCCATCGGTTTCTATTTCTTCATCCGTCACTACGGGGAATTGATCCACGGAATCACAGACCTGGAGTCACTTAAGGCCTATGTAACACTATATCAGCCCTCTCTGAAGCTTCCTGACGACTTCAGTGCAGCACTCGAAATTTACCGAAAGGAAACGGCACTTAATTACATTACCGGTTACCTTCTTGAATACACACTCTCGATTGACAATGTGTTCGTGATACTAATGATACTTACCGGATTTTCAGTTGCACCTCAAAATTACAAGCCGGTTCTTTTCTGGGGAGTCCTGGGCGCAATCGTTCTCCGGTTCATATTCATATTTGCAGGGTCGGCACTGATACACAGATTCAGCTGGCTTTTACTCGTATTCGGAGCCTTCCTGATCTACTCAGGAATTCATATGTTCCTGTCCAGAAACAGCGAGGAAAAGAGCGAGATCAACAAGCATTGGCTTGTCAGGTTCCTTTCAAAACATATCAACATTTATCCCGACTATCTTGAAAATCACTTCTGGAAAAGAATTGACGGCAAGTTTTTCTTCACCCCTCTTTTCATTGTGCTTATCATGATTGAGTTTACCGACGTGATATTTGCACTTGATTCAATACCGGCCATCTTCTCCATAACAACTGACCCTTACATTGTCTTTTTCTCCAATATATTTGCAATAATCGGTCTGAGGTCACTTTTCTTCCTGTTGGCAAAACTGGTAAACCTGTTCAGGTATTTAAAGGTGGGTATCTCGTTCCTGCTGGCTTTTGTAGGCTTTAAACTGCTGTTTCACACGTGGCTTGACAAAATTGGCTATGAAACCACATATTCACTCTATATAATTGCAGGAACCCTCCTGGTAAGCATCGTGGCATCATTGGCATTCCCGGGAAAGAAAAGCAACGAGCCTGTTTCCTGAATTCACAAAAACACCATAAGGAAAGGGAGATTTAATACAGGTACTGATTCTTTCCTGGCATCTGCTAAACTGACGGAATTTCTACCCTGTAAATACAGGTTTTATCTCCGCGTCTGACCGAGGAGACAACTGAGGCGGTAACTGCCGTCCCGGCAACCCTGGAGAACATTCTTTCTGCAAATCCTTCTGAACAGTAACATATAACAGGTGATTCAGTCGGGGCGGTACCCTTAAGGACCGGACAGACGCACCAGGTCTTGTTTTCATCCGCAAGAAGGACACCGGTTGATTCATTATAGTCTATTTTCCAGCCCCATTCTTTCTCGAGGAACCCGATAAAATCCTTCATCCGGCCTGTATATCCTGCCAGCAGGTCATCCATTTTCAGATGGTCATAATGGACACCGGCTGACATTTTAACAATTTGCCTCAAGTCACCTGCATCAATGTTCCTGTCAAGATTATCCAGCAACCTGACGAGCCATTGCCGGGCTACCTGATTTACGGTCTCCTGCTCAGCCTGAGTTTCATTTCCGCCCTGCAGGGCAAGAGTACCGAACCCGCATCCGCACACGCCGGCAATGCATGCCTTCCTTAAAAAAACCTTTCTGTCCATTTCAATGAAATAAATACAAAGCTAACCATTTATTTCAAGGTCATGGACATACTTATTGTCGTCAGAGAGGTACAGTTCCAGGGTGATTGAATAAGGTTTCCTGATCACTACTATTTTTTTGCAGGGACTCAGCTTGCCGTCATTGCCGGCGGTGCAATAATAGTACCTGCAAACGCCGTCGAAGCGGTCATCCTTATCTTCCGTAAGATAAACGTCGAGATGCAGCGGTTGGGTGTTGCCATTGAGATAGTTGGTGATCACAATTTCCCTTTCGCTTATTATTATAGACCGCTCTGTCCGGTCTATCTCAAAGCCACCCCTCCTGATGGTTGCTGACCGGCTCTTATAAGTCTGCGAAAAGGCACCAATACCCACCAGCAAAAACAGAAGCAGCAGAAATGTCTTTTTCATGCTACAGGAATTCGTTACATATTTTGACTTACCCGATTATACGGATGAAAAGAGATTTTGTTCTGTTCATGATTAAACAAAACCAACGAAAATGACCTGTCTGTCAACATGCTGGGGCAGAAGGTCAAAAAGTGCATTATTAAAAGGCTCAGTCCTGCTATTTTTATTTTCAGTTAATATCCGCTCCCTATGAAATCATTCATTTTCGTGGTTTCCTGTGCCGTTTTTTCATTTCTCATCACACCAGTGGTGGTGTTTGCACAGTCAGACAATTCACCGAAAAAACTCCTTGAAGCTCTTGCCAAAAGGGATTTCAGGCATGCCACCGATCTGGCAAAGACTGTTGATAACCCGGATTTTTCGGACAAATCCGGAGCCACCTTGCTGATGTGCTCGGCAGAGACAGGCGCGAAAGATGTATGCCGGGCCCTGCTTGACAGGGGTGCCGCATGCAATCTGAAGTCTGCCAATGGCACTACCGCACTGTACGTAGCCTCGCAGAACGGTCACACCGAGGTTGTCAGTCTTCTGCTTGAGAAGGGAGCTGCAACGGACCTCCCTTCTGACAACGGGGCAACACCGCTTATTGCAGCCTCGCAGTTCGGATATACGGAGATAGTCACGCTACTGACTGACAGGGGTGCTGCCACTGACCTGCAGGACAGTCATGGGTCAACGGCCCTGATCATGGCTTCCCAGAACGGGAACCCGGATATCGTGAAAATCCTTGTGGCAAAGGGAGCTGACCCGGATATCAGGGATCATAACGGGTCAACAGCGCTTATCCTGGCGGCCCAGGAGGGTAATGGCGAGGTGGTTCGCATCCTGCTTGAAAACGGAGCAGATGCAAACATACAGACTATTAACGGCAACACCGCACTCATTCTGGCTTCACTTATAGGTCAAAGGGATGAAGTGCAACTGCTCCTGGATAAAGGGGCACTTGTGGACCTGAAGACAAATACCGGTGCCACTGCCCTGTTTGCAGCAGCCTCGAGAGGACACAGCGGGATAGTCACTATGCTTCTGGAGAGGGGATCAGATCCCCTGACGGCTGATAAGGATGGTAGAACTGCTTTCTATTATACCAAGGATTACAATGTCAGGGCAGTGCTGACTGCCTGGAGCAAAAAATAAATCAGACCTCAGGCTGCCAAAAAAAGTTGGAGCCTGGCGGTCTGTTTATAGTAATCATCAGCAGATCCCGGGATTATTTTATTTCATCAGCTTTTCAATTTCGTCCGGTTCTTTGGGGATAGCTGCAGAAAGAACAATATTGCCGTTTTCTGTTATCAGAACATCATCCTCAATCCTTACACCGATATTTTTGTACTTTTCGTATACCGGCCCTACCTTCTCAATGAATTCTTTTATCTCTCCTTCCCCCGCTTCGCTGCCATACAACATCTCAAGCTGTTCAAGGCCGCTGGCGCGAAGGTATATTCCCGGTTCCACCGTAAGAACCATACCCTCCTCAAGAGGTCTGCCCACAACAGTATCTGAAGTCAGATAAGTCCGAATCACCGAAAACGGTATACCCTGGCTGCCGGTATCATGGACATCAAGGCCCAGAAAATGGCATATGTGATAAATTGTATAAAACTTGCGCTGCCACTGGCAATCCGTATCAGTAACCAGACCAAGTTCATACAAACCGTTCATTATAATGTTTGTTGCCATCCTGTGTGCGGCTGTCATGCCCGCACCTGGTTTCATCTCCCCAATGGCAGCTTTCTGTGCCCGCAGGACCAGGTCATAAATTTCCCTCTGTTCCCTTGTAAACTTACCATTTACAGGGATTGTGCGCGTAATGTCCGCGGTATAGTATCCGTATTCCGCACCAAGATCCATCAGCAGCAGGTCTCCATCCTCCATCTTCCTGCTGTTCGCCGAATAATGCAGAGTGACGGCATTTTCTCCTGATCCGACAATGGATTCAAACCCGGGCATCGAAGAACCGCTCCTGCGCCAGACATACTCCAGCAATGCTTCAATCTCAAATTCATACATCCCCGGTCGGCAGGCTCCGAGCACCTCGCGGATGCCCGTACCGGTTATATCCACAGCCTTCTGAAGCATCTTCACCTCATAATCATCCTTGCGAACGCGCATTTCTGACAATGACGGGCCAATGTCTTTTATCATTTCCCCGGAAGCCTTCTCCTGCTTTAAAATTTCAAGAACCCCGTTTTTTAATACCTGGTCACGAAAATCAACAAAAATGCTTCTGCCTGCACGTGCCGCTTCAGCAAGGATCAGGTCTGCCTCACGGATACTCAGGACAGTGTCAGGAGCCCAGTTCCTTGTCAGTTCACCCGGGTCAGGGAGATTACCCGAATAGATTATGTCACGTATGCTTCTCTCCCATGAATAAAGAGTATATGGCCTGTCTGAACTGCCTGAAAGGGTCATGATGGTTCCGGGCTGTGCATAGCCGGTGAGGTACCAGAAGTTACTTGCTGCCCTGTACTCATGGCGCCCTCCGTCAAAGCCGTAATCTGACCTCAGTATCAGCAAGCCTTCACCTATTGTATCGAGGATTGCGTTCCTGCGCTGCACAAAGACTTTCTGAAGATCACCGCTCATCAGAAGATCGGCAGTATCCGGTGCCGTCACGGATGAAGCATTCCTTTTTGTGTGACTGCCGCATGCCCCCGCCACAATAATAATCACCAGGAAAATAATTAACCTTTTCATTGAACTTTTGTTATATCCCAAAGATATTCCAAATCAGATTGGAAATAATCGTTTAATTTGCCTTCAATTGCTAATATTCCTTAATAATTGAACCCGGAAAACCCGACTGTTATGAAGATTAACACCATCGCGATTGTCTTAATTGCGCTTCTGACTCTTTCATTCAAGGCTGACAAGCCGGCATACAAACTGTACGATTCAGAGGGCAAGGAGGTAAAGTACCAGAAAATGATTGAAGCCATCAGCACAGCTGACGTAGTCTTCTTTGGTGAACTGCATGATAACCCTATCGCCCACTGGCTTGAATATGAGATTACTGCGGATCTGCATAAAATTGCAGGTGCCAGGCTTATCCTGGGAGCAGAAATGTTTGAGGCCGACAATCAGCTGCTGCTGGATGAATACCTTGGATCAGAGTACGAGGCCGACAAGTTTGAGGCAGAAGCAAAACTGTGGAAGAACTACAAGACAGATTACAAACCCCTTGTGGAGTTTGCCAGAAACAACAGCCTGCCATTTATTGCCACAAACGTACCGCGACGTTATGCCTCAATTGTATCAAGGGGCGGATTTGAAGAGCTCGACTCACTGTCAGCCGAGGCTAAGAGATACCTTGCTCCCCTTCCGGTTTCATATGATCCTGAACTGAAGTGCTACAAGGATATGATGTCAATGCACGGCATGCCGGGAATGGGAGGCAAGCCAAATCCCAACTTCCCAAAAGCCCAGGCTATCAAGGATGCAACAATGGCCTATTTTATTTCTGAAAACCTCCCGGCGGGAAACATCCTGATCCACTACAACGGTTCATATCACTCTGACAACTATCTGGGTATTGTTCATTACCTGAGGCTTTACAGGCCGGGGATAAAAATCGCCACAATCACCACTGTACTTCAGGATAGCATTGATGACATGAGCCAGGAAAACAAGGGTTTGGCCGATTTCATTGTGGCAATCCCCTCTTCAATGACGAGGACCTATTGACAAAAAAAAGAGCCCCCACTTGGTGCAGGGGCTCTCATGTTAAGTAATGCATGATCAGGGTTTGGAAAACCAGAGTTTGGTATCCATTCTGTCAGCACCCTGTCTTCCTATAGCAATGTTCAGGTTTGCTCCGTTCTTGCTGTATGCACCGGTCCCGTACTGCATCCGTTCGGGATAGATTCCGTTAATTGAACCGAGCCCGTAAATATCAGCATCAGAAACACCTGCAGCCAGTTCTGCCGGATATGCCAGCTTCCGCACAACAGCCCAGCCTTCAAAGCCCTCGGTGTAGGAATTGATCCACCGCTGGGTTGCTATTTTCGCCAGTTTCTCTGCTGTTGTCCCTGTGGATATGCTTGCAACAGGCTGGGTGAGGTAGGTGGCTATATCACCGGCGCCGCATCCCCACATGAGCATCGACTGGTTGATCCCTTCGCGGAACAGGGCGTTGGCATCACCAGTGGCGCCCGGGACGCCTCTCACAATTGCTTCAGCCTGAAGGAAGTAAGCTTCTGCGGTTGTAAGCACAATTTCCTTGTACAGGTTGGATGTTGCTCCCTTAGCCACAACAAAATAATCGGTAGGTGTGCAGAAGAACTCCCTCCTTATCAGAGGCTTGACAAAGCCGTTAAGCCTGACCGGCTGCCCGACAAAGTTTTTATTGGCAGGCATTGTGAAAGTCACGGAGTTATCGGTATTCTCGTTTCCCGTCTTTGTAAAGTCAGCTCCTGCCGTCGTCAGCACGTTTGTCAGATAGGTTACTCTCTTCGGCCACAGCGTTGCATCACTGCCCGATGCGGGTTTGGTAAAGGTAAAGGTCCCTCCTGCAGCCGGTTTGACGAATTTAGTAAGCCTTGGATCGTTGAAGTTCCTCAGGTTATCTATCATAACCTTGCTTACCGTCCATCCCCCGCCGCTTCCGTATCCGCCGAAATCGAGCCATGCACCGGCGTAGGAATCACTGTTCCACTTGCTGATTGTATTGTCCTTAGTCATGAGGACATTATCACCGGGAGTTGAAAGCAGAGGAGCACCCAAACACTGGGTAACAGCCGCGGTGGCAAAGTCATCTCCCGTTGCACCGTAAGCCCTGAGGGCTATCCTGAGCTTGAGCGTATTGGCAAGTTTTTTCCATTTCTGGAGATCACCTGCACAGTACAGGTCATTGTTGCCAAGGTCATTCACCCCGTCTCCGGTCTTGGTGGCAGATCCGATTGTAGTCATTGCGGCGTTAAGGTCGGCTATGATACCCTTGTATATTTCTATCTGGGTGTCATACTTTGGCAGAATGATGTCAGGGTCACCGGCCTCTGAATAGGGTATTTCACCAAATGTTTCGGTAAACATCTGGTAATAGAGCCCTTTCATTATAAGGCCAACGGCATACATATATTCATTCTCAAAATCTCCGCCGGGAGCTGTCAGCTTCATGAAGTTGTCAAGCTGGCCGAAATAC
>JAKAXP010000108.1 GCA_021816545.1 Bacteroidota bacterium | reverse complement strand
TTCCGATCTCGTATAACTGTGTTTTTAACATCGTTTTCATGTTCCGACCATTGCCTTTTCATAGCCTCCAGCCTGTCGGCCGCTTCCCGGAGTTTCTCCTCGTTCAGCCTTCGCCGTTCAGCCTCAAGGCTGTCTTTTGTCTGGTTGAGCCGTGCGATGTTTTCGTTATAGTTTTTAACGTTTTCCTCCCTTGTGGCTTCGAAGGCAGCAACTTTTTTTGTCAGTTCATTTATTGTTGCTGCATGCTCCCTCAGCCTGCCGTTCAGTTCCTCGAGGCCTGCATCCTTGCGGGCTGACTGCACTTCAAGGTCACTGACCTTCTGCGAAAGACTTTCATTTCTGGCCGTAAATTCAGTCATCCGGTTCTGCAGCCTTGCAAGGTTCTCCCTGGCAGTTTCATTCTCCCGTGCAAGTGCCCTGAATTCCTCGTAAGCGTCGAAGCTCAGGTTGCGGATACCTCTCCAGCGGAAGAGCCTGTGCCAGAAGGAGAGATCCTTTATCCGGTCAAAAAAGAGGTTGAGTTTTTCCATGATGGCAAAGTTAGCAAATCTGTACAGGTCAGGCCATGCGGTGGCAGAATTAAGTTGAAGCTAAACAGCGTGAATTCTTGCAGTTGATAACTAATCTGCCTGATCAGCGGCAGTCCGGTTACCTCAGCAATGCTGCCGTGCACCAGAGGACGGGAGCCTGACCGTGGAAGTCGCCGGTGTTGCGTTTCCGGTTCATATAATGGGCACGGTCATTTCCGGTACCGGTTCCTTCACAAACGTCTGTCACATTACCTTCGGGGTCAATGTATTTTACCAATGAGAGCCAGGCCTTTCTTGCCGCGGCGCCGTAAGTCTTTTCGTCGAGCCATCCGTTCTTTACACCTGTGATCATTGCATAGGTAAACATTGCTGTTGATGAGGTCTCTTTCCATAATTCAGGGTCATCGATCACCTGTCGCCACATCCCGTCATCTGCCTGATGAAGCAGCAATGAAGCCATCATTTTCCGGTATCCTTCCATTATGCGGAGCCGGTCAGGGTGATTCTCCGGCATAGCCCTCAGTATCTCGCTCATCCCTGCCGCCATCCATCCGTTGCCACGACCCCATGAGAAGCGGGCATAAGGGGCATGGTAGAACAGGCCGTTTTCGAGCTGGATCGTATCGAGGTAAAGGATCATCTCCTTCGCTGCGCGGTCGATGTATTTTATTTCACCTGTAGCCCTGTACGCCTGCGACTGCACGGTGGTGATCATGAACATGTCATCTATCCATATGCGTGTCTGCCAGGTATAACCGCGATCCGCATAACTCTTCTCCTCCGGTCCTACGCTGTCAGGGAGCGTCCACTGGGTGTCTGCATAGTACAGGCCCAGGTCAAGGTATTTCTTTTCTCCATTGATGAGCCAGAACTCCAGAGGAACCGAGCCGAATACATTGTTGTCAACATGATTTGCCGGCGGAAGAAGGCCGCCATGCGTGTCAAACAACGGTTCAAAGCGTTCCTGCAGTTTTGACAGAAGTTCCTTATTGCCCGAAACTTCTGCAAACCAGATGCTCCCGAGCCAGGTGCAGGCCTCCGAATATACTATCTGGGTAGGGGGCTCTTCAGAGGTGACGTCGCCACTGTTTTTGTGCGGGGTGGCGAGGTATTTTTCTGCAAGAAGGAGTCCCACCCTGTGTGGATCAGCTTCAGCGGGCCAATTTGTCAGGTCATGATCGCCTGTATGAGTGCATGAGGTTGCTGCTGCAATGAGAAGCATACCGCAGGAGTTCAGAAATATCTTCATCAGAGTACTTTCAAAGGTGTTTTTTGAGATCGGCAAGCGATTCAAACGGGATTATATTTTCAAGAGAAACCTTTTCGGCGTACGGGGTGAGGATCCCGGAGACAAGTATTTTCTTGTCCCTGAATGCTGTACTTATCCGTTTAAGGTAATCTTCCGGCTTATCAAAGGAGAGGCTTGTGAGTGCACCTGTTACCAGGAAATCAGGGTGCCAGCGCTCAACAACATCGACCAGACCGCTGATGGGTGTCGATTGACCAAGGTAGAGAACGCTGTGCCCTCTCTTTCTTATGATATATGTATAGAAGAGCAGCCCCATCTCATGCAGTTCGTTCTCGGGGAGATACATGATGAACTTCTTTGCATCAGGGTTCACCTGGGGTGTCAGGGTGTCGATTGCCGATATCAGTCTTTTCCTGAAGATATTTGAAACGAAGTGTTCAGCTCCTATATCCACTGACCCGGTATGCCACATGATGCCAACCCTTCTGAGGAAGGGGAAGACTACCGTGGTGAATGTCGGTTCAAATCCCCTGTTGATTACTGAACGCATCAGGATATCATTTATCCTTTCCTCGTCGAGGTCAGACATGGCCACTATCAGTGAATCAATCTGGGTTTCAGTGTCAGTTGATTCCCTTGTAAGGAGTTTTACCTTTTCTTCAATTTCAGGACCGCTGAATGTGGCAATTCTGGAAATCTTAATCCCCTTCCGGTAAAGGATTGAGATGTTGAGAATCCTCTTCAGATCATCACTGTCATACCATCTCCGGTTGGTATCGGTACGATGTGGTTTTATAATGCGGTAGCGCCTTTCCCAGATCCTGATTGTCCCGGCCATGATGCCGGTCAGCTTTTCCAGGTCACTTATAGAGTAACGATCCATTATATGGAATATTCCGATGTTAAATATAGTTCTTTGTCAGGAGTGTGCCATAGATGACTTAAAAAAAAGCGACGCCCGGTATGAGCGTCGCCTCTTTTCATGGATCATATATGGATGCCTTACGGCAGAAGGACCTGGTCAATCACGTGGATGACGCCGTTGGATGCCTGTACGTCGGTTGCAACAATCTTCGAGCTTCCGTTGATTGTGGGGACCGGGCTGAGGGCTACGCTTATTGAGCCGTTGAGTGTCTCGACGTTACCTGCCTGCAGCTGGGTTGAGAGGACGTTTCCGCTGACAACGTGGTAGGTGAGTATCGGAACGAGCTGTTCAGCGGTAAGGTCTGCAATACCTGATATTCCGAGGGTTGTGAACAATGCCTGGAATGCTGCGTTAGTGGGGGCGAAGATGGTGAAGGGACCTGTTCCGTTCAGGACATCCACCAGGTTAGCCTTGACAACAGCTTGCACGAGGATGCTGAATGAGTCATTGTTCAGGGCCTGGTCAACTACTGACGGGGGAAGCAGGACCTTGTCAATCACATGTATCACACCATTCTTAACATCAACATCAGCTGTTGTTACATTGGTGGTCTTGTTCAGTTTTACGCCTGATGACACATCAACTTTCAGGCTGAGGGTGGAACCCTGGGCAGGACTCAATGTATTGTAGTATCCTGTGGTGATCATTGATGATTTTGCCTCTGTTCCAAGAACGTGATAGAGAAGAATGGGAGTGAGTGTTTCCTTTGTGAGGGCGTCGATTCCGCTGATTCCAAGCTCAGCGAAGAGAGCGTTGAATGCGGCATTCGTGGGGGCAAATACTGTGAAGTTGCCGGTGCCGTTGAGAACATTTACAAGGTCAGCCTTCGCAAGAGCCTGAACCAGTATTGAGAAATTGGCGTCAGAACTGGCATATTCAGCAATTGTCATATCTGCTGCCTGCTTCATATCTTCTTCAGCCTTCTCGCAACCTGTAAGTATAAAGATCCCCATCAGGGCGATCATTCCGTAGATAAGTGTCTGCTTTTTCATGATGTTCGGTTTTTATTGGTTACTGAAATTTGAACATAGAACATCATGGATATGGGAATGTTCAAGAAAAAATATTAAAAGATGTACAAAATAATAGCATATATAACAGAATATGGTATCTAATGAATTGGTAAACAATTAAATAGATCTTAAATGTTAAAATATGTTAAATGTATAAATAAGCAGGCATAAATATGTACAAATAAATCCCGGAGAAATGATCCTTCTTATATATAGGCCTATTCCCTGGTCCAGATACGGGTATTAAGGTTGAGATCATCAACAACCTCAATAAGCAGTGTCAGGAATCTCAGGCTCTCTGCCAGGAAGGCATAGTCGGCCGCCGGTTTGAATGGCCTAAGTTCGAACAGGTTTTTGTACATGCTTATTGCAATGCAGACCCTTGAGTCAAGGAATGAAAGATATATATCCTTATTCCATTTATTTTTAAATGCCAGTATCCGCTCCATGAGCGAAGGAGTAAGAATATACCTGGCTTCAACCTGGTCTTCGCCGTAGACGCAGAACTCCTTCTCAAACCTCGGGTCTTCAAGCCTGACAAGCTCACCTCTCCCGCCGGTGAATGACTGCAATGACTGCCCGAATTTGCCAAGGAGCTTTTCTGCCCTGTCAGGCAGGACCACAGTATGAGTCTTGAAGTTCTTGTTGAAATCTGCAATGATAAACAGTCCCCTGAAGTAAACATAATAGTCTTCTTTCTGTTTGGATCCGGGTCCTGTTTTAGAGAGGTATTTGGCGGTAACCTCTGAAAACTCTATTTCCGTCTTGCCTATTTTCCCCTTGAAATGATCCTCACCCGAGTACTGGTCGCATGAGTGCAGGAATAATCTGCTCCTGACGAACTCCTCCTTCGGTATGAATCCGTCAGGGGAGTATGTCAGCCCTTCATCTGCAAATGCAGCTACCCGCGAAATGATCCTGGTCTTGTATTCGCTCCGGAAACTCCTTCCATAGATGCCCAGAAGAATCATGGCAGTCAGCGATGTGAGAATAATGGGTACCGCTTTTGGGAATGAAGTGCCTCCCGGAATAAGTACTATCTCCAGCACCAGGGCAGGCGCTGCAAATGCGAGTATTATAAGTACCTGTCTTCTTACTTTCCTCCGTTCCCTGTCAATTTCTTCGAGGTCTGATCGCAGAACCTTTTCATAGAACTCCCTGAAATTGCTGTAACTGTCCATAGTTGTCTGAGTCCGCTTATACCAGGTTTACGGGAGGTTTTGAGCTGATTTCCTGTCTTATTTCAGTGGGGAGTTCGAAGAGTGTCCTCCTCTTATAGCTCATCATTGAGGCGATGAGGCTTGACGGGAACACCCCGATGCTGTTGTTGTATGCAGTCACCGCAGCATTGAATGCACGGCGTGAGGCTGCAAGCTGTTCCTCCACCTCGTTGAGCGTTCCCTGCAGATGCAGGAAGTTGGCGGAGGCTTTCAGTTCAGGATAGTTTTCCACGGCAACAAGCAGGTCAGTCAGTCTTCTTCCCAGCATGTTTTCAACGGCAACCCTGTCTTCTGCAGAAATCCCTTGTGAAAGTGCTTTTATCCTCAGTCCTGTAATCTCCATGAGGAGTTCCCTTTCATAATTCATGTAAGCCTTTACTGTCTCAACTATCTTCGGGATAAGGTCATATCTCTTCCTGAGCATGACGTCTATTGAGGCGAACGCATTTTCCACATCATTTTTCCTGCGGATAAGTGAATTGAATATCAATAATGCCGTGAACAGCAGGATTATTACCGCTGCAGTGATTGCCCAGACCATTTAATACAGGTGTTTAACAATTAAGATTCGTTTACCCGCACCAATCACTGGGCAGGGAGCGTAAAAATAGCTATTTTAATCTTTTCAGCGGAACAAACCTTACCGGTTCAAGACGCTGTTCCGTAATCTTTCCCTTTCTTTTTGTAAGTACGATGAGCTGCTGGGCTGTTGCAGGATCACCAACAGGCATGACCAGCCGGCCCCCTTCTGCAAGCTGATCCTTAAGCGGTTCCGGGATATGATCTGCCGCAGCGGTTACAAGAATTATATCGAACGGAGCCCTCTCGGGCCACCCCATGTAACCGTCGCCGTGCCTCGTCACAATATTTTTATATCCAAGCATTTTGAGGCGTGCCGTGGCTTCCAGCGCCAGCCCGGGAACAATTTCAATCGTATAAACCGAATCGATTATCTCAGCCAGCACAGCAGCCTGGTATCCTGAGCCGGTGCCTATCTCCAGCGCTTTTTTCCATTTTGCAGGCCGTACCAGTTCGGTCATGTATGCCACTATGAAAGGCTGTGATATTGTCTGGCTGTAGCCGATGGGGAGAGGCCTGTCACTGTATGCATCGGCTGCCTGTGCAGCCGGCACGAAGAGGTGGCGGGGTACCCGGCCAATGGCTCTCAGTGTGGCGGGATCGGTGATTCCCCTGGCCACAATCTGTGTCTGAACCATCCGTGTCCGTTCCCTCGTTAAATGTGCATCCTCCTGTTGTTCTGAAAGAAGCAGGAGTGACAACAATATGAAGCTCAGTATCCTCATGTTATATCAGATACAATTTACGAAAATCTCCCGGGATGACAGTCAGCCGTTTTACACCCATGCCTGCTGCCTGCCGTGTATATGTCACAGCTCATCATTTTACACCTGCTGTGGGGCATATTTTGTTATTCGCCTTTTTCTTAAATTCATAACATGAAAAAACTTGTCATACTCACCGGAGCGGGCATGAGCGCTGAAAGCGGGATTAAAACGTTTCGCGGCAGCGGAGGGCTGTGGGAACAGTACAGGGTGGAGGATGTGGCCTCAGTAGAGGGATGGTACCGAAATCCGGATCTGGTTCAGAGATTTTACAATGAGCGGCGGCGGCAGCTTGAAAATGCCGTACCAAATATCGGTCACACCGGCCTGGCGGCACTGGAGATGGATTTTGATGTTCAGATCATCACTCAGAATGTGGATAACCTTCACGAGAGAGCTGGCAGCAGCAGGGTACTGCACCTTCACGGCCTGCTGACCCAGGCGCGTAGCAGCAAGAACCCCGGGCTTGTAATTGATATAGGATACCGTGACATCCTTCCCGGGGAGAAAGCACCTGATGAGTCGCCACTGAGACCCAACATAGTCTGGTTCGGTGAGGCCGTTCCGGCTATGGAGACTGCTGCAGACATCGCCTCAGGAGCAGATATTTTTGCGGTCATTGGGACCTCGCTGAACGTTTATCCTGCAGCAGGACTGATCCATTATGTCCCGGCAACCATTCCCTTTTTCCTGATTGATCCGGAACCGGTATCCGTATATACAAGCCATAAGGTGGAGTATATCCGTAAAGGTGCAGGTGAAGGGGTTCTTATAATGACCGAAAGGCTGAAGTATTAAGCACTCATTTTTCACAAACAGGCAGTGATGATCGGAGAATTATGCCGGCCGTCAGTTCCAGCAGCTACAGGACAATAACTTTTTTTAACTATTGCCTTTCCAAATAACACCTTCCGTGTTCCTCGTTTTTAACCCATTATTCATAGCTTGGCGCAATTAAAAATCACTTTGTATGAAAAAGATAATCCTACCCCTGTTGCTGGTTGTCCTTGTTACAGGTCTTCAGGCTCAGCAGAACAAGGTTGTTGACCGCATTATTGAACTCGGTAAGACTGATAACCGCACAATGCATCATCTTGATGTAGTGTCAAACCGTTTCGGTGGCCGGCTTGTTGGCTCAGATGCCTATGAGAATGCAGCCGAATGGTGTGCATCGCAGTTCCGGAGCTGGGGTATGGAGGTGATAATGGATGAAGCCGGTACAGTCCCGGTAGGTTTCAACCGCGGTCCCTGGTTCGGAAGGATGCTCTCTGATAACGGGATGGTACTCCATTTCGCAACTCCCTCATACACTGCAGGGACAAAGGGTGTCCAGCGCGGTCATGTGTTGCCTGAGCCGAAGAGCAGGGAAGAGTTTGACAGGATGAAGGGAGCTCTTAAGGGAGCCTGGGTGCTCATCGGCGGGAAAAACGACGGGTGGCCGATAGACTGGTCGCCTAAGGCTGACAGCGTCAGGGCGGCTGTAATTGCCTGGAACGATTCAGTAGCCCGTATTAACAGGGATATCATGCGTGAGAATATGATGAACAGAGCAAATCCCCCGAAGGAGCTTCATCCGCTGAAAGAGGAGCCGGCTCTATTCTAAGATC
>JAKAXP010000107.1 GCA_021816545.1 Bacteroidota bacterium | reverse complement strand
TGCCTCTCTTTCAGGGGAATTGTCACTGATGCCGGTCTCAACAGCAGTCTGAATGAGGCATATTCGCTCACCGGTGCCGGGAACAGCATGGCAGCGTACCGGATTTATGAAGCTATCATCAATGAGACCGACAGTCTTAACCTCGGAATAGAGGGATCAGTCTACACCGCTCTGATAATGCTTGACCGGAGCATGGGAAGAAATGAGACGGCACGGCAGTGGTACAACAGGATGATGACATCTGACACTCCTGACCTTAAGCTGTACCTCGAAAACCTTAAGAGGCAGGGGGCTGAGTACTGATCAGTTGCCTTCGGAAGCGGGGTATTATAAAATATACATAATAAATTGAAAGAGCCCGGGAAGGGCTCTTTGCATATCATGAAAAAGAGGCTGCCCCGGTTGAGACAGCCTCTGTTTTTTCACAGGTGAGGGTCAGTTTCTAGAAGTGGAAATCGAGTCCGATGGCTGCCACCCAGGTGCTCTTGTTGTACATGTCGGTTGCCGGGCCGGCACCGCCGTTGTATGTCTTCGAGCCTTCCTTGTACATGGTATAGGAACCGCCAAGGTTAATGTCTATCATGTCATTGACCTTGAATCCCAGACCGCCGCCAAAGGTGTTTGTGTTAAGGCTGTACTTCATGTCACTCTGGTAGTTGTCATTAACACCGGTCATTGTGGTGAGCCAGCCTGCGCTGAGGAAGAGCTTGTCAGTCAGGCCAACCTGAAGACCAAGAGCTGCCTCAATGAAGTTCTTGTCGATCTTGTCAACTTCAACATCTGCCTGACCGTCATAGTCAACGCCATTGTCAAAGTAGTAGTTGAAGCTTCCGGTGATGAGGAGCCTGTCTGAAGGCTTCACGTCAACGCCGAGGGCCAGCATTGCAGGCATGTCAGCTATTGCAGTTGAATCCTGTATGAACATTCCTTCAGCATCCTTGCCGTCATTTACGGTGGTGGTGAGTTCCATCTTCGTCTTGAATTCATATTTCAGGCCGATGTTGATGAGGTCACCAACAGGAGCGAAGTTTACTGACACGATGGGGGTGATGCCACTGCCTTTCATGACAGCGTCGGCCTCAACTGTTGTTGCATCGTCAAGGTAAGCTGCGGTGCCGTTGAGGACAGCTGCGTTGGCCGGGGGAATGCCGGGACGGCCTGCAACAAACCTGAGATAGTTGCCCGGAGTCTGAACGCCGCCGTAGGCTGTGGGAGCGGTGATTGTCACGCCGCTGATAGAGCCTTCATACTTGTTGTTGGCCATTACATACCTGCCGCCGAGGGCAACTGAGAGCATTTCATTGATTTCATAGGAAACGTTTGCCTGGAGACCGAAGTAGATTGAGGAGCCCTTGAAATAAATGTTTGCATTGTAGCCGGTGATACCGTTGAAGTTGGGATCGGTGCCGGTAAGGCCAAAGATAGCCTGGTCAAGGGGTGTAAGCTGTGCTGCCAGCATCGGGACGAGGTTGGCAACCTTCATCTCGAATGATGGGAGACCTGCCTCATAGGTGGCACCGCCGCCGCCGCCGACAGGGTTGAAACCAAGTGAAAGAGCCAGTTTGCCGGTCTTGTAAGCTGCATAAACGCCGGGATAAACCGGTGCACTGACCTTGCCAACATACTCTTTGGGACTGCCGTTAAGGAAATCATAAGCTGTTGTCACCTTCTGCGTCTGGCCGATGGTCTGGTTGTTTAGCGAGAGGTGGAATCCGTCGGACAGTTTGGTAAGACCTGCCGGGTTGTAGTAGACGGCATCAATGCTTGTCGAGGCATTGCGGCTCTGCAGCCTGGTGTACAGGGCACTCTGGTTAGTGTTGGTGACAAGACCGCCTGCAAAGAGGGAGCCTGTAACAACGAGTGCGGAAACAACTGAAATGATTTTTTTCATGAGATTCTGTTTTAATTACACATTTTGAGTTTAACTGTGCATTATTTCTGAAAGCGGCGTAAAAGTATGAAAAAAAATGAAATATGAAAATTTAACCCTGATATTCTGGTGAAAGCAGGGACCTGAGGCCAGATCGTCATAATACTTATTTACCCTGAAAGTTCCCCCATACCTCCTGCGCAATGCGTTTATTTTCAATAATTTCATTCGCAATTGCCAGGTTATGTGCTGCCTTTTCGGCAAGGGAGGCAGATGCTGACTGAGAAAGCTCCGTCAGCGGAGCTATGGCCTCTTCAGGCTTGCCTCCGACAATAAGCAGGTTGAGCTTTGTCAGGTCACCGCCGCTGTACAGCTTGGCGGTATATTCCTCTGTGAAGGGGAAATATCTACCGATGCAGTCGCGGGCAGCGGCCTGTGACAAAAGCTTTATCCTCTCCTCCTGGTTACCAACGTTCGGCCCGCCGAACATGCCAAAGACGGTGTATTTCGATTTGACATAGGTGTTTTTCTCCCCGGAACACCTGTCAATGACCCCGCCATCAGACCCGTACAGGGTCATGTAGGTGTTGGAGAAGAGATAAAAATCTTTGGCGAGCATTGACCCTCCCTCATCATTTTCTTCCAGGTATATGTCCCAGTCCACCCAGAGTCTTATCGAGTCAAGAGCAACCAGAAGGTCAGCCCCGTATTTACTGCAGATTGCCCTGACAGTGTCAGTAAATTCCGGGTACTGCATCGACATCACGGTATAACCTTTCCGAAGGGTGTCTGCAATCATGAATACTGCCCTGTGGTCTTTCTGTACCATTTCTGAAAGGCCCATGGCATATCCCTTTACGGCAGCAGCATAGCCTCGTTCATGCCGGTCCCTTATGAAATCAGGTATAAGGTAGTCATAGAAATTCACGAATAGAAACCTGTTGCTGTCACCCGGAAGGAGAGATTCCGGTGGCGAAGTCCTTTCCATCTGAACCAGGGTTGTGCAGGAGGACGCCAGGGCGACCGTGATGGCAATTGTGAATCTCAGGAATAACTTTTTCATGGCTTTTGCCTTCCTATTTGTCCTTAAAGTTATGTCAAACAGATATCAAAACAAAAAAAGAGGTGCACACCGGGAAGGTGAACACCTCTTTCTGGAAACTAACCTTAATTTGTTTTACGGAATAATGATCTCAACCTTTATGTCATCAAGGAAAATCCTGTTCTTGCCGGCACCCACACCAACGAGGTAATAGTCATAACCCAGGAATTTGATCTGGGTCTCTGACGTTGCCCCTGTGATTGTAAATGTACGGGTAGCCTCTGGTGCGCTCCACATGCCGATGCAGTAATCAGTTGCCGCAGCTGGATCAACAGGATAAACAGGCCAGTTGTCAATAATAAACTGGCTTACGCTCACCGTGCCAGGGCCGATGACGCTTACATTCAGAATATTGTCATCCTTTGTCCCAGCAGCAGTCATATACGGTATCGCTTTGAATGTAACCTTAAGGGTCTGCGTACCTGTTAGCTTCGACAGTACAGGTGAAATCAGGTCACCGCCATACCCGGTCTTGCCAATCTTTACAAATCCCTGGCGGGCATAGCAAAGCGGGGTTGTTCCACTTCCGGTAGTAGTGTTCACTGTGCTTGTCCATCCCTTATCTTTCTGCTCCTGGGTCCATGAATCGATACGCGTTTCACCTGTGGTGGTATAGAAGACAGCGCTTCCGTATGCCAGCCAGCTGAAGTTCTCCTCGAGAACCACCGTGCCGGGCGACTGTGTAAGCACCACCGATGCTACAACGGTGGGATACTGTGTTGCCGTAAGTGTCAGGGTTGTGGAGCGCGGATCAATGCTTGTATTCTCCTGTGCGGTAAATGTAATCTTCTGTGTTGTCACATTTGTTTCCTGAACCCATGAGTTGTCGCTAAGCGCGGCAGTCCATGCCACGTTTGACAGCACATCCACGGAGAATGCACCACCGCCTGCCGGTATTGTCACCGTTGCCGGGAGGGTAATAAAGGGCACATTCCCTGCCTGGTCAACACGGAACAGCACGGACTGTTCCTTACCGTCAACGATGAATGCAAGGTTTTCAGTGCGCAGATCAAATGTCGGGTTTTCAACCACGATAATCTTGAAGATACCGTCTGCATCTCCCTTTTCGGGGAAAACCTTCAGCCAGCTGGCTGAACCTTTCTTTACGATCTCCCACGGGCGGTTGGAACGGACAACATAACTGGTTGTCTTTGCTGCCTTGGTGAGTGTCAGTCCGGTAGGGTCACCCTCAATACTGAAGAAAGGGTCTTCCTGAACCGGTTCTTCCTTGCAGGAAGAGAGGAGGAAGAGTGAGAGGAGGAAAAGCGGAAGGATGATCAGCACTGTTCTCCCCAGGTTAATTATGTTCTTGTTTTTCATCTCTTTACATTTTTTGCTGGTTATTTACCTCCGGCAATAGCCTGTTTGCTCCACCATACCGGTGTCTTCATGTCATTCGGGCCGCCCATTTCCTCAAGAGCATCCTCTGCATTGGCTCCGTTGGTAAGCATGGTGATGTTAGGGTAGCCCATACGGGTGGGAAGAACCTTGTCATTATAAATGGTCCCTTCTCCGATTGTGAGTACCGGGTACCCTGTACGGCGGTATTCATGGTATGCTTCCATTCCAATCCAGAACAGGGCAAGGAATTTCTGGTTACCCAGGAACTCCTGCTTGTTGGTTGCCAGATCCCAGGAACCGAGGGGTGATGCGAGGTATGTGTCAATATCAGCCGAAGTGATTGTCACTGCCGGATCTGAGAATGCACCCTGGGCTGACCATTTCTGCATTGATGCCCTGACACCTGCCTCATAATAGTTCTTGGCGGCAGCCTGTCCGCCTGTTATCCATCCCTTGAGGGCGGCCTCGGCAAGGATGAACTGTATTTCTGCATAATCCATGTAAGTAGCCGGGGCATCCCTTCTGCAGAAGACCTTGTAGTTCAGCCATGACGTTCCCCTGTCAACCTCGCTTCTTTCAAGGTCAGTGCAACCTGAGACGGTTCCCTTCCAGACATTTGTCGGATTGACCTGGGCGTTCGGGTTCTTCTTGCCGATGATCGGAAGCCTCGGATCGACATAGATCTGGTTGCCGTTTATATCGGTCTGCACAGTCATCTTGATAAGCTGCTGGGTGAGTTTCCTACCGCTGGAGGTGAATTCACTCTCTGTTGTGACTCCGAAGTTGCTGATATAAGGATCGTTGCCTGAGAACTTGACAGTTGCATTGTCTGCGTTCGATGTGAAAACAGGGTACTTTGTCGGATTGTTAAGCAGCGCTGTCATCCTGGTGCCAACATTCATTTCTGTCCTTCCGCTGACCCTGCAGAGAAGCCTTAAATAAAGAGAGTTGTTGAATTTTCTCCATGCAGCCATGTTTCCGCCGTACATTCCGTCCATGGTCGGATTAAGAAATACGGGGTTGGTTGCATAGATGTCATTTGCCTCTTCAAGATCAGCAAACATGAACTCATAAATCTCCTTCTGGGTGTTGAACTTCGGGGTAAGTGTTCCCCCGGGTTTCCTGGCTGTGAATGCCTCTTCGTAGGGAACACTGCCGAACATGTCTGTCATATTTGCAAAGAAGAGGACCTTGAAAGTCAGTGCAATGGCCTCAAGCGACTTGTCTCCGTGTTCTTTTGCAAGTTCATACATATGGTCAATGTTCCTGCCGTAAGTTGCATAGTGGTTCCAGAAACCGTACCAGTCCCTGGAGTCTTCCAGGAAATACTGGTGCTCCCTGCGGGTCACACCGCCTGTAAAGGCCGTGAACTGTATCAGTTCATTGTTGTAGTAATGTGTGCGGTACAGCCACTGGTTTGCTGAGTTGTACAGTATGGGTTCGAACAAGCCGGATGGCTGAATCATCCCCACAAGGGTCCTGTTTGGATTGGTGTTTATCTCCTCGAAATTGCCGGTGCACGAGTAGAGTGATCCGAGAACAAGCCCGCAGATGATTAATATTTTAAGTTTTTTCATTTGTTGCCTGTTTTAATGTTAGAATGATAATCTCAGGTTCACACCCAGTGTACGGGTCATAGGGTATGCGCCTGCCTCAATGCCGTTGAAGACATTGGTTCCGGTCATCATACCTCCCTCGGGATCGAACTGAGGCCATTTGTCAAGGCTGAAGAGGTTGGTCGCAAAGACCGCAACACTTGCGCCCTGGAGTACTCTAGTCTTCTGGCAGAGTGAAGCAGGAAGTTCATACTCAAGACGCACCTCCTTGAATTTCAGGAACGAGGTCTCAAAGGTATGGGCTTCGCCATTGTAACGGTCCAGTGTTATAGCCTGGTAGTATGTGTAGATGCTGCTGGTGACCGTGTTGTTCGGCTGGAATGTAGCTTCAGCGCCTGTCCCGGTCATATTAACTCCTTCTGCAACAATACCGTCATACCGCCCTTCAAGTGAGTTTTTAAGTTTCCCCTGGTATGAAAGAATACCGTTTGTTACCGAGAACCTGTGGCCCCCCACCTGGTATGAGAAGAGTGCACTGAGAGATAGGTTCTTGTACCTGAGTGAGGTGCCGAAACCACCCCTGAAGTCAGGATTCACCTTCCCGAGGAAATGGTCAGCCGTTGCCTCCACAGAGGGGAGACCGGTTGTGGCATCAAGTATCACCTGCCCGGAGCAATCAACCTTGTTCCCTTCATTGTCAGTATAGTACGAACCTTCCGGTGCCCTCTTCAGGGCGAAGCCGTATAGCTGGTGCATCTCCTGACCAACATATGAGTATACATGAAGCCTCCCGCCGATGGTTGTTCCCATATCGGTCTCGATAGGCTGAGACGGGTCTATTCTTTCATGCAGGCTGACAAGAGTGTTCTTGTTCTTTGCCCAGTTGAAGTTGACATCCCAGGTGAAATTGCTTGTCTTTACCGGTGTGGCATAAAGTGAAATCTCAATACCCTTGTTGTTGATCTCACCGGCGTTGATGTTCATTCCACCTGCCCCCGACATCGGATCCACATCAAGTGAGATGATCTGGTTGGTGGTTGACGAGTTGTAAAGGGCAAGGTCAAGTCCCAGGCGGTTCCTGAAAAACTTTGTGTCAAGCCCCAGTTCCCAGCTCTCAACGTTTTCAGGCTTGATCATCGGGTCAGGGATCACTGAGGGAAGAGTATACCCGCCGCTTATTGAAGAGGCTGAATAATACTGGTCAAGTGAATAGGGACTGGTATCATTACCCACGTTGGCCCAAGAGAGACGGAGCTTTGTGAAGGTGACTGCCGGCAGGTTGGTCCTGAAGTCAAACAGCTGGTCAACAAGTACACTCAGTGCCACAGAAGGATAGAAGTATGACCAGTTCTTCGGTGCCAGTGTGCTCGACCAGTCGTTACGGCCGGTTATATCAAGGTAATATGTGTCCTTCCAGCCCATGTTGATGAACCCGTAAAGGCTGTTGATGGTCTTGTAACTCCTGTAGTTTGACGGATCGGGGTAAATGCCTGCCGGTACGTTGGAGATATGATACACTCCCTCAATGTCAAGTTCGTCAAGCTGGACAGTGTTGCTCCTGTACTGGGTGGTCATATTGTTACCTCCGAATGCGGTGGCTGTTGTTAACCTTCCGTCAAAGAAGCTCTTCTCATACCTGAGGAGGAAGTCACTGTTGGCTTCAAAGTTTGTAAAGCCTTGCTCACGGTAGAATCCGTTTTCCCATCCGAAAGTCATCTTGGGTTTGCGCTGGGTGCGGAACTCATTAGAGAGGTCCATACCGGTTCTGAGGTCAAGGGTGAGTCCCTTGGCTATCTTGACCGTGAATCCCATTGTTCCGAAGACCCTGTCCTTGTCGGTTGAGTTCAGCTCCTCATAGAGAACCCTGTATGGGTTGTATGAGCCGGTTCCGGCGAAGACGAGGCTTCTTCCTCCCTCCGAGATGGTGGCATTCCTGTTCAAGGCAGTGAACCTGCCTTCAAAGTATTCGTTCCTCCAGTCGGCCATCGAGTTGGAGTTATATCCCCACATCAGGTCATACATTACAGTTGTCTGGTGGTAACCTGCCATCGGCATGTTGTCACTGTAGA
>JAKAXP010000106.1 GCA_021816545.1 Bacteroidota bacterium | reverse complement strand
TCTCTGTCCATGTTGCACATGCGTCAAATGACACATAAAAACTGAACTCGGTGCCAAGGAAGAAAAGATTTGGATTAACCGGATCCTGTTCAATTGTGTGAACAGGACCGTTGGCCGGAAGGTTGGCAGCAACGGAAGTCCATGTGCGCCCCATGTCAGTGCTCTTCAGGACGTAAGGTTTGAAGTCGTCACGCTTGTGGTTGTTGAACGTTGCATATACAACATTTGCATTGAACCTGTCGGCAAGTATGTCGCTCACGAATGTGTACTCGGGTACGCCGGGATATGTTTTGTTCATTCTCCAGTTTACGCCGCCGTCTTCAGATACAGCAACCACGCCGTCATCGCTTCCTGTATAAAGCAGGTCCTTCTGAACCGTCGATTCGGTCAGGGAGACGATGGTGCCCCAGAGAGACGTGGACTTGTTTTTCGCGACTGCGTCAGCAGGCCAGTATTTGTCCATCACCTTGAAGTTATCCCTGTTCTCGTTCCTGGTCAGGTCAGGCGAAATTGTCTTCCAGTTGCTTCCCCGGTCCTCACTGCGGAAGAGGAAGTTGGCAGCCATGTAAATCTGCTTGTTGTTGTGCGGGCTTATCAGGATGGGTGTATCCCAGTTCCACCGGTAGGTGAGTTCACCTTCTCCCGGGAAGGGCTTGATGCTAACGCTTTCACCGCTTCTGCGGTCAAAGCGCGCTGCATTGCCATACTGTGACTCGGTGTAGACGATGTCCGGCTCCTTGGGGTCAATCGTCACCCAGAAGCCGTCACCGCCCTGTGTCACGAACCAGTCGTCATTGGTGACACCGTTGCTTGTACTTGCCGAGGGACCTCCCATGGAGTTGTTATCCTGGGTGCCGCCGTAGATGTAATAGAAGGGATAGGTATTGTCAACAGCCACCCTGTAGAACTGGGTTACCGGGAGGTTAGACTTGAAGATAAAGTTCTTGCCGTTGTCCCATGTCTCATAGATGCCGCCGTCACCGCCGATGTAGAAATGATCGGTGTTGGTGTCATCAATCCAGAGGGCATGATCATCAACATGGCGCCCCTCGTTGCTTACCCTGGTGAATGTTCGGCCGCCGTCAACCGTGACCATCGTGTAGGTGTCAAGGCTGAATACCCTGTCAACATCCTTCGGGTCACAAACAATCTTATTGTAATACTGCCCGCTTGCATAGTAGGAGTTCATCCTCTCCCATGAAGCACCCCGGTTCACTGACCTGTAGAAACCTCCGCCATCACCCTGTGCCTCAACTATTATGTAGAGGACATCAGGATTGACAGGTGATATTGCGATGCCCATGCCGCCAAGGTCTCCGCCTGGAAGACCTTTCATTATCTTTTCGAACGACTTACCGCCGTTTGTTGATTTATAGACAGCTGACTCCGGTCCGCCGCTGATCTTCAGCCCGACATGTCTGCGGCGCTGTTCGCTGGTGCAATAGATCACATCAGGGTTGCGCGGGTCAAGAACAACGTTGTTGACTCCGGTATTCTCGCTGATATTGAGGATCTTCTCCCACGTTTTTCCACCGTCAGCCGATTTGTAAAGACCGCGTTCACCGCCCGGTCCCCACACCGATCCCTCTGCAGCAACGTAAACTACATCACTGTTTCGCGGATCGATGGCGATTCCGCCGATCTGCCTTGACTCCTTGAGACCCATGTTCTTCCAGCTGGCTCCGGCGTCATCAGAGCGGTAAACGCCGTCGCCCCAGCCGAGTGCCCGCTGATGGTTGTTTTCGCCGGTACCGGCCCATACAACATTATGGTTGTTGGGGTCAATAACAACACAGCCGATGGCATAAGCTCCGTATTTGTCAAATACAGGTTCCCATGTGGTGCCGTTATTCACACTTTTCCATATGTTGCCTGAGGCAACGGCAGCGTAGATCTCTGAATGGTTGGAAGGATTCACTGCAAAATCAGCAATGCGGCCTGATGCCCATGCCGGTCCCACAGACCTGAATGAGATTGCACTGAAAAATGACGAAGGGACCGAGGGCTTTACCTGGCTCTCAGCCGGCTTCGCATCTTTCTTTGTCTCTTTCTTCTGCGCCCACAGGCTGCATGAGCCGGCAAGCACCAATACAATAATCAACGTGAAGATTTTTTTCATAAGGGGTGTTTTGGTCAGTTAATAACTATTGCTAAGGTAAGATAAGGAAATTTGTCAGCTGAATTTTTAACGTTATTTAATTATTTTGCTGCGGATTAATACTGATAACAATGAACAGCACATATTTCAACAGGAGAACCATCAGGAAATACGAATCACGCGATATTGATGAGAATCTTCTTGACCGTTTGCTGACTGCCGGCACCAGAACTTCGACCACCGGCAACATGCAGGTATACAGTATTATAGTTACCCGTGACCGGGAGATGAAACGGATGCTAGCTCCGGCTCACTTCAACCAGCCTATGGTTATGGAGGCTCCGGTGGTGCTTACATTCTGCGCCGACTTCAACCGATTCAACAAATGGTGCCGGCAGCGCCAGGCTGACCCGGGGTACGACAACTTCCTCTCCTTCATGACTGCAGCAATTGATGCGCTGCTTGCAGCCCAGACAATATGCAATGCGGCAGAAGAGGAGGGGCTGGGCATATGTTACCTCGGGACCGCCACCTATAATGCAGATAAGATAATAGAGGTGCTTGATCTGCCGAAAGGGGTTGTGCCGGTAGCCACAGTGACGCTCGGGTGGCCTGCCGTGATCCCGGATCAACCTGACAGGCTGCCGCTGGAAGCAGTTGTCCATTATGAAAGATACCGCGATTTTACTCCCGGGATGATTGATGACCTTTACCGGGAAAAAGAAGCACGTTCTGACTCTCAGCAGTTCATCTCAGAAAATAACAAAACCACCCTGGCCCAGGTATTTACCGATGTCCGCTACAAAAAGGGAGACAACGAGTATTTTTCGGCAAAGTATCTTGAAGTTATCAGAAACCAGGGATTTCTGAGCCACTGAAATCCTGCCGGACCGGAGCCTGACCTCAACTCAATGGACTACCTCCAAGAATCTTCCTCCTCCCGGGAGATGACATACCTCCATTGATTTTATAAGTGTTTTTTATACATTTATAAATATTTTCTTATTTTTGTATATGCCCGGATCTGTTTCCCCGGAAAACCGGGAACGAACCGGAGCTGCCAATACTAAAACTGTTGCTTCCATACTGTCAAACATGAACAGACTATCCAGAATCTTAACGGCCCTAACCCTAATTGCCCTATGCCTGACGAATCTCAGCGGGCAGCAGGCGGCTGATTCAGTGAATCTTGCCCTTTCTGCTACCGTGTCAACCTCGTTCGTTTCTTCATGGGAGACCCTGGGTGCTGTCAGGGACGGTTATGAGCCTGCCGGTTCAGCGGACCATTCCCATGGAGCATACGGAAACTGGAACGGAGAGGCTGACTACGGAAAATATCAGTGGGTGCAGTATGAATGGACCCTGGCGCAGAACGTGACCTCCTCATCTGTCTACTGGTGGGATGACGGGCTGGGGATAGACAAGCCAACGGATGCTTACATTACCGTATGGAACGGATCGGTCTGGGCAGACACAGTGCACGTAGGCACAGAGCTTGAAAGGTACAACCCGGTACGTGCTGTCTTCAGGACCAACCGGGTTCGTATTTACATGAAAAGTCTTATGGCTACCGGGATAATTGAATGGAAAGTGTTCGGCACGGCAAACACAAACTGTACTCCGACCGTTCTTTCGCCGGTAGTTCAGGCCGGCAACCAGGCAGTAAAAAACAGCAACACCTTAAGCGTGGCTGCAGGTGACTCACTGCTTCTTGACGTAGTGCCCGTCGAGGGAGGAAACTGGAGCTGGTCTGGTCCGGGAGGATTGGCAGCAGGAACGCGGAGCCTCAAACTTAAGGGCACCACTTCCGCACAATCAGGAACATACACATTGTCATATCTCAATGAATGCGGGGCATTTTCCCATCAGTACTTCTACGTTACAATATGGAGCGGTGCACAGCTTTCCGATCCTTACACCTGGCCAGCATACAGTCCTAATATAAGCTATAATTTCCGCGATGAGTTCCCTGCACTGCAGGCACCGGGTCAGGACCTCGACGATTGTCCGGGGGTGGTTGGTCATATCTCATCCGGATGGTGGACTTTCAGATGGGGAGCCTCTGCCAATAAGCTTGTCACGGCAGCTGCCGTCAACCCTATGCTTGAAAGAATGAACCGTGATTTTACATACTTCAGGGATGTAATGGGATGGCCTCCTGACAAAAGGGCAAAGAGGGGATACAGGAGTGCGGTCTACCTTTACGGCTCGGGCCTCTGTACTGACAATGCTTCCAACACAGAGCTGGGAGGGTGGCAGAGCAGCATCACATACAATGGTGAATCATGGCCAATGGTACTCATTTCATATTACCCGGTTTACTGCTTTGATCCCTCCTGTTCTTACAATGACAGGGAGTACCAGACCGGCGCAGTGGTTCATGAGGGAATTCACTCCGTTCTGGCTGATCTCCCGGGATGCAGGCAGGCCGGATGGTTTCATGAGGGCGGTAACACATGGCTTCAGCAGGAGGCATATGCCATTCAGTCAGATAATTACGGCAGCATGGGATTTCTCAACGGTGCCTCCTTTGTGGCACCCTTCATGCCCATAGAGTGCTACAGCGGCTGGCTGCAGGATGGTTCCTTCGGGGGCCCTTCAGCCGAAGGGGTGAACCGCTTTGACGGCAGCACCCAGATATGCACATGGAGAAACCTTCTGGGAGGTGTGCAGTACAGCAACACTTTTCCAACCTTCCTGGGAATGACGCTTGGGAAGGGCAGCATACCCTGGATATGGAGATACTGTACAGGCAGGGTGCTTGAGGGTATGGCAGAGGGTCTCGGCGATTTGCAGATCCGGCGCCTGATAATGGAATACAGGGCCAAACAGGCGCTCGTTGACATGGGAAAATGGACCAAAGCTGTGCGTGACCTGCTCGATTCACAGTTCGGAACCCAGATAAAGGCTGAGTGGCAGCCCAGCCTGATGAACCCTCCGGTCTGGTATGCAACCCCATATGTGAAGACAACAAATGACGGCACCGGGCTTCTGACACCTGACCCTGCTACCACACCCGGTTGGTCAGGAGCAAACCAGATTCCCCTGAAGGTTACAGGAAACACTGTCACTGTGGATTTCAGGCCCATGTCACCCAATATGTCATGCCAGCTTTGCTACCGTGCATCTGACGGTGAAGCTATCTACAGCAACCCTGTCTTCGGGGGTGAATGCAGCCTGCGGCTGGAAAAAGCACCTGCCAACGGAATCGTATTTGCAGTGATATGCAACACTGATTACATTTACAAGGGAGAGGAGACGAGGACGACCCATCATGACTACAGGCTGAAGCTTGTTGAGGGGGTCACAGGAACAGCCAGCGTAAATACCAGGTGGTACCAGTGGGACAGGGATCTCAGCTCATCAACAGGTGTGGAACAAGTTAATCAGCCTGTACCCCTGACACTTTATCCCAATCCCGTTTCACGCGGTGAAAGCATCATAATTGAACAGGGGAGCGATTCGTCCGAGCCGGTATCGGTCGAAATATGGAACCTCAGCGGGGTGCTGGTGCACCGTGAGATACTTGCAGCAGGCAACAGTGTGTCAATGTCAAATGTTCCGGCAGCCGGGCTCTATTTCATCATTGCCGGAACCGAAAAGGGCAAGACTGTAAGCAAGATTATTGTCAGATAACCTGAGCCGGATTTGGAAAGGCCAAGAACAGGACCGTAGTCAGACAGCCTGCCTCCGGATCACAAATCCCGCGGATCAATCATGCGGGAACTTTATCCTGAGTTCTGCTGCAATCCCTCTCAGGTCCTGTTCCACGGCGGGGACGATTGAAATTCCTTCGCTCCGGAATCTTTCCTCTGCTTCCCTTTCGGGATCACCCGGGATATAAACCCTTTCCTCACCCTTTGCAGGTTTTGCATTGCGGAATGTCCTGATCCAGTGGTCCATTGATGCTCTGAATTCATCCGCGGGTCTGAATGCGTCTATCCTCATGGCTCCGAAGAAGTGGCCTGTCCCTTTTCCGGGCTGGTTTTCCGGGACTGGGAGGTAAGCAACACTTGGAGGAACAAAGGGGCCAAAGTTTGCCCCGCTGAACAATGAGCTGAAAATGTCCACCACAGCTGTCATGCAGTAACCCTTGTGGCTCCCGTGGAGGCGATCACCCCCTAGGGTGACCATCCCGCCGCCGTGGCGGAGTATCCCGGGATCATCTGACGGATTACCCTCAGCGTCCTGCACGTAGCCCAGCGGCACTTTCTCACCCTTTTTTTCCGATACGGCCAGTTTGCCCCGGGCAATAGGCGTGGTGGCGAAGTCAGCCACAAAAGGAGGTTCCTCCAGTGCCGGCACCGCCACCGCCAACGGATTTGTTCCGAGGAAGCGGCTTACAGACAGGGTGGGTACCACCAGCGGATTGGCGTTGGTGACGGCGATACCCACCATGTCATGTTCAAGAGCCATCATTGCATAGTAACCGGCTATGCCGAAATGATTTGAATTGCGCACTGCCACCCATCCGGTACCCGTGACAGCCGCCTTCTCAATTGCCAGTTGCATTGACCTGACACCTGCGACCATGCCGAAACACCTGTCACCGTCTACAACGGCAGTTGACGGGGTCTCATGCACCACCCTGACGTCAGGGATCACATTCACCCGGCCGTTTTTCCAGAGTTCATAATATTCACGTATCCTTATCATGCCGTGGGATGAGTGGTCACGCAGCTCGGCGGCTACCAGTACAGCAGCAACGGCAGCAGCGTCCTCGCGGCTGCATCCTATCTGCATGAATACCCGGGTGGTGAAATCAAGCAGGTCATTATGATTGTACTTTTTCATGGTTTGAAAGTCTGAGTGTCTGAGTGTCTGAAAGTCTGAAAGTCTGAAAGTCTTGCGGTTCCCGATGCGCTTTGCTATCGGGACTTCGTCTCCGCCTGATGGCGGATCCTCGCTTGCAGTCTTGCAGTCATCCAGTCATGCCGTCATGCGGTCATGCGGTCAGTATAACTGCCGACTGGTACTGCTAACTGCCGACTACTCCAATTATTTTCTTACTCTTATCGGATAGGCCGGTCTGACCGGATCAACAGGCGGGTTCTTTTCGAGCTCCTTCAGGGCTACCTCAATGGCCTTCTCAAGCTGCGGATCCCTGCCTTCAATTACATCGGCAGGCCACTGTTCCACCTCAATGTCAGGGGCAACGCCAACGTTCTCTACCACAAATCCGTCCTCGGTCCAGATTGCAAGGTTTGGTGCAGTCACCATCCCACCGTCCATCAGCTCCGGGAAGCCGAGCGTACCTACCAGCCCGCCCCAGGTGCGTTTACCGACCAGGGTTCCAACCCCGAACTTCCTGAACATCCAGGGAAGCATGTCTCCTCCCGAACCGGCAGTCTCATCGATTATCATCACCTTCGGCCCCTGTATCGAGGCACTGGGAGTCTTCAGATCATTGCCGTACCTCATATTCCAGTACGACTGCAACGGTCGCTGCAGCAGGTCAATGTAGTAATCAGCAATCATTCCGCCGCCGTTGAACCTCTCGTCGACTATGATTGCCTTCCTGTTCGCCTGCGGAAAGAAATACCTCTTGAAGTACTCATGCCCCTGGCCGGAAGTATTGGGAACGTATACATATGCAACCTTGCCTCCGGTGGCTTCCGTAACTTTTTTCAGGTTACCCTCAACCCAGTCACGGTTCCTGAGGCTGAGCTCGTTGCCAACCGGTACAACCTTTATTACACGTGATCCGTCGTAATCGGGGTTGGGACCAACCGTGAGCTCAACAATCTTTCCGTCAGTGTTCTCCAGGAAGCTGTGAATGTTTTTATCTGCCGTCAGATCGCGGCCGTCAATTGCAAGGATATATTCACCGGTTTTCACATTGAGTCCT
>JAKAXP010000105.1 GCA_021816545.1 Bacteroidota bacterium | reverse complement strand
TCAAATTTATTTTTTCAAGAAAAAGGGGTGCCTGTCATGGGCACCCCTTAATAACAGCAAATCCTTAAAACCTAGTAACCTGTATTTTGCTGTGAGGCAATAGCCGGGTTGGCATCCATCTCCTCCTTCGAGATTGGCAGTATTGTCTTGTAGAATGTCCTGTCAATCGTCTTGGTACGGTGCGTGATTACAACAGCCGGTGAAATGAATTCATCGTTGAACTCAATTGTACGGTTCAGCCTGAGCATGTCAAAGTACCTTAGCCCTTCGGCGAAGAATTCCTTACTCTTTTCGTCGATGATCATATCAAGCGTCACCGTTGCATCGGTGGCAGCTTCAAGGGCCGGAGACCTCTTTCTTATCTGGTTGAGGTAGTTTGCGGCTTTAATCCTGTCAGGTGTCGGAAGCCTGAGTGCAGCTTCGGCAGCCACCAGGTACATCTCCGACAGGCGGATAACCTTAATGTTTACAGCAGAGCGGGATGCCTTGTCGCCTGCCATGGCAGTGCCTCCGACGTATTTGAGGGAAGAGCCGAATCTGGTATTTGATGATTCGTCATAATCCATTATACCCCAACGGATATCAGTCGGATCCTGGCCCATCCTGGCAATCCAGTAATCGCTTGCCATGAACCAGCCGCTGGCGCCGGTCACCTTGTTCAGGCGAAGCAGGTAGTATCCCAGCGAACCTGTTGTGAGGTCTCCCTCTGCAGGGAATATGGCAAGTTCAAATACTGATTCAGAACCGTATGGGGTTGCCCAGGATCCCACCCAGGCAGTGTTTGAGTAAAGTGAGTATTTGCCGCTGTTGATCACCTCTTCTGCTGCAGCGAGGCAGGCTGTAAAGTTATCCATGAAGAGATGAACCCGTGCCTCGATGGCTTTGTTTGCATAATAGTTTATGTACCCGTTTACCTTATTCTTTGAAAGCAGCGGGGCTGCATCAGCAAGGTCTTTCAGAATCTGGGTATAAACAGCCTCAACCGATACCCTTGTAGGCTGGGCAGATGCATCAAGCGGTTCAAGCACCAGCGGAACTCCGTATGAGGTCTTGTCCATGTTATATGACTTGCCGTACAGCCTTACAAGGTCAAAATACATCAGAGCCCTTGCAGTCATTGCCTGTGCCTTGTAATCACTCAGCGCTGCAGTCCCCTTGCCCTCACTCTCAAGCTTTACGATGTTCATGATCAGGTTGTTGGTCTGCAGGATGCAGTTATAGATCTGTTCCCAGAATCCGGAACCCGAATTAGATGTTGCAGAATGGTTGAATGAATAGTAATAATCGAGGCCCCTGCCCTGTGAACGAACGGCAAAATCGCCACCCTTGGCATCACCGTAGATGACGAAGTTCCGCCCGTAATAGAGTGAGGAAGTCATCTTTCTCATTAACCCGTTTATAGCCACCTTGGCATCAGCAGCATTTGTAATTGAAGTCTCTGAAGCCGCGTTGTTGCTGGGCTTCACATCGAGAAAATCCTCGCATGATGTGATCAGCATGAGGCCCAGTACCGTAAGTATGATTGTTATCTTTTTCATTGTAGTACCTTTTTATGATTAGAAGCTGGCTTCAATGCCGAACGTATAAGTCTTGCCTATTGGCATTTCCCATCCCCTGGAACCGTATTCGTTCACTTCCGGGTCATACACCTTCCAGGCAGCAAGGGTCCAGAGATTGGCTCCGTTGAAGTATACCCTGGCTCCTGACACCTTAACCTTGCTCAGGAGATTGTTTGGCAGGCTGTAACCCAATGTGATGCTCTTCAGCCGTGTGAAGTCAGCCGGGTGCATGTGCCTGCTGCTCTTCTGGTTGACATCCTCCATGTCAATTGCGACTCTTTGCGGATAAATGGCATCCTTATGTTCCGGAGTCCACCTGTTTTCGTAGGCATCAAGTGACATGATCCTTTCCCAGTAATAGCCGTCGTCATTTATATCCCTTCCGGCAGCATCGTAGGTGTAACCCCCAATCTTGTACATGAAGTTAAGTGAGAGCGATATTCCCTTCCATCCTAGATCAGTGTTAAAACCTCCGAAGAGCTTGGGATGTGCATCGCCGATAATTACCTCGTCGGCTTCCCAATATGAATATGTTGCAGGTCTCCCGTCAACCGTCAGGTCTGGTGTTCCATCATTATTCAGGAACCAGACGTTACGTCCTGTTTCATCATCAACACCTGCCCATTCAAGTCCATAGATGGCAAGTGTTGACTCGCCTTCGGTGTAGATGAACTTCGTACGGTTGTCGCCGCCGGTAGGCTCGGGCCATTCTATGTCCTGACCACCGTAGAGTTTGGTTACCGTTGATTTCACATGAGAGGCTGTCAGTCCTGCATTCCAGATGAAACCGCCAGACCTGAGAATCTCTCCGTAGAGTTCGATTTCCAGACCCTTATTATTGATCTCTCCAACGTTCTTAAGGGTAGAATAGAAGCCTGTTACCGTTGAGATTGGCACATCCTGGAGAAGATTTTTCGAATCCCTGTTGAAGTACTCAATCGATCCGGTCAGTCTCTGATCCAGTACCCCGAATTCAAGTGCGAGGTTGGATGTATAGCTGGTTTCCCATGAAAGGTTGGCATCAGCAATTGTGCTCACTCCGCTGCCCGGCTGTTCCATGTACTTGTATGCATAGCTGGTCAGCGAGCGCCATCCGTAGTTACCGGTCGGCAGGGTTCCATTCACCCCGTATGAGGCCCTGAGTCTCAGGCTGCTGATGACAGGTACATTATCCATAAAGCTCTCCTGGTCAATTCTCCATGATCCGGCGACGGACCAGAAGTTTCCCCAACGTGATTCAGGTCCCAGTTTTGATGAACCGTCACGGCGGAAAGAGGCCGAAGCATAGTACTTGTTGTCATAGTTGTATTCGGCGCGTGAAAGCACTGAAACCATTGCATTACCCCAGAAATAAGCATTTGCATCAAGCTTACCTGCGGTAGCAACCGTATGAAGGGCACTTGACGGCAAGTTGGTGCCAGATGCCTTCTGATAGTCAGTCTGATTCTTTCCGACCTCCCAGCCTGCAAGTACGCTCACATTATGAACACCGCCAAATGTCTTGTTGTAGTTGAGTGTCGTGGATGAGAGCAACTCATTGATCTTAGTGCTGTTCTCCGTAACTGAACCCTGTGTGACAGTGGCATTGAAGTGAAGAGCGCTGTAATACAGATGGTCAAATGTCTGGGTGTTGTCAAATGATAGAATAGACCTGAGATTCAGTTCGGGAAGTATCTTGATAGTGATAGTTTCAGTTGCAAAAACCCTTTGTGTCTTTGACCAGTTCTCCCATTCATTGTTGTAATAAACGGGATTGTAGGCATAGCTCCCGTAACGGAGAGTCCAGGGCAATCCCGTCACATAATCGGTTGGCCAGTATAACCCCCACAGCAGGTTACGGCTCTGCAGGAAGTAGTTGTTACCGAGGGCTCTCGTATCATTGAATCCCTCCTGCCTGCTGTTGGAAACATTGATATTTGTATTAAGCTCTATGAACCGGCCGATCTTTTGACCAAAGTTCATCCTTCCTGTTATACGGTCATACTCGTTGATTACGCTTCTGCCAAGGTCATTTGTATACGAAAAGGAGGTAAAATAGTTGGACGCTTCCGTTCCGCCACTGACAGATATGTCATAAGATTGGTAGACTGCTGTGCGAAAAAGTACGTCCTCCCAATTAAAATATTTTCCGGCCCTTTCCCCTCCGATCGTCAGGGAGTTGACCGTATGGTCAGGAGCTGAGAAGGTATAGCCGTGTTTGTTAAACCGCTTATTTAGCTGAAGCAAAGCGTCTTTACTGGCAGTTGAGTCAGCCATTCCAGCATACTTACCGGCATTCCAGAAGTTCTCATAGTACAGTTCAACCTGCTGCTCGGTGCTGGCTGCCTCGTAGTTGTCAGTGGCAAATGAAGGAGTGAAACCGACGGAAGCCTTGAAGTTGATCACCGGCTTGCCTGCCTTTCCCTGCTTCGTGGTAATGACTATCACACCGTTGGCTGCCCTTGACCCGTAAAGTGCCGAAGCTGCTGCATCCTTGAGGACGGTGATCGACTCAATGTCGTTGGGGTTTATGGTGTTCATCACGTTGCTTGTGGTGTAGATGCCCATCTGGGAAACGTTGCCTGATACCACAGGTACACCGTCAACAACATAAAGAGGTTCATTTGATGCGTTCATTGAACCGATCCCCCTCACCCTTATCGATGATGTGGAACCGGCCTGACCCGACAGGGTTGTTATCTGGAGACCCGCAATCTTGCCGCCCATGGCATTCTCAAACGAAAGAGTGGGCACATCCCTGATGGCATCTGCCTTTACGACGCTCGCTGCCCCTGTGAAAGTGCCCTTTGTTGACGTACCGTAGGCAACTACTATCACCTCATCAAGTGCAAGGGCATCGGTAACCATTTCGACATTTATTACTGACCTTCCGGAAACCGGAATCTCCTGGGTCTTGTACCCGACATAGCTGAACACCAGTACAGCGTCGGAAGGAACATTGCTGAGCGAGTAACGCCCGTCAGCGTCAGTGTTGGTTCCCACTCCTCTCAATCCCTTTACAAGGACTACTGCATAGGGGATCGGAGAACCATCTTCAGAGGCGGTCACCGTCCCGGTAACACGCGTCTGCGCCAGGCCGGCATTGACAAACAATACCGACAGGAAAATGAAGATTAGTTTTTTCATGAAAAAGAGTGTTAGTTTGTGAAGGTTTGCTATCACAAGTTACAACGAATATTAATTTCCAAGAAAAAAATTTGTATTACATCATACTGTTTTAGAGCATAAGCTATACCTTTCGGTAACTTTATACTGAAAGGCACATTAAATGAAGTTTTGCGAAGTTATGTAAGCTTCTTTCTGAAAGGGAGGAAGAAGAATCAATCACAACCAGATATGTCATACATAAATTTCAGGAAGGGTGAATTTTATTTCATTTGCTGAATGAAAATTCATTATGAATGCATAGTAATAATGTCACTTTTAAGTAATTTTCACTCAAATTACAGTTCATTATGAAACTTTTCAAAGTGCTTATCCCGGTATTGTTAATATTTTACGGCTGTACACCATCTGCCAGGTACGATGTACTGATCAGGAACGGAAGCATTGTCGACGGCTCCGGCACTCCTGCCTTTAGGGGCGATATTGGTATTATGTCAGACACCATAGCAGCAATAGGAGACCTTAAAAACGCAAGGGGTACGTCGGAGATTGATGCAACCGGGATGACCGTCACACCGGGTTTCATCAACATGCTGAGCTGGGCTGTTGAGTCGCTAATTGAGGACGGAAGATCAATGAGCGACATTGTCCAGGGGGTAACGCTTGAGGTTCTGGGTGAAGGAGATTCATGGGGACCGCTGAGCGAGAGCATGAAGCGTGAGATGAGCGCCTCGCAGGGTGACATAAAATATGATATCGAATGGACCACGCTGGGGGAGTACCTCGAATATCTTGAAAAGAAAGGGATTTCAACCAATATTTCATCGTTTGTGGGTACCGCCACCGTCAGGATCCACACCGTGGGGTATGACAACCGTCCGCCCACGGCAGAGGAGATGGATTCCATGAAACTGCTTGTGCGCCAGGCAATGGAAGAGGGTGCTGTGGGGGTGAGCTCTGCGCTTGAGTATGTGCCTGCCAGCTTTGCCTCAACCGAGGAACTTACCGAGCTGTGCCGTGTTGCAGCTGAGTACGATGGCATGTACATTTCACATATCAGGAATGAGGATGACACATTCCTGGAGGCTATTGATGATTTCCTCAGGATTCCCGCTGCTACAGGCATCAGGTCTGAGATCTATCATTTCAAGCAGGTTGGACGAACAAACTGGGAAAAGCTTGACAAAGCGGTGACAAAGATTGATTCAGCACGTACAGCCGGGCTGCATGTGACGGCTGACATGTACAACTACCCGGCAAGTTCCACTGGCCTGGGTATCATAATGCCTGAATGGGTCCAGGAAGGCGGCTTCGACAAATGGACAGAGCGGCTGCGTGATCCGAAGGTAAGGAAGGTAATTGCACCTGAAATAATGAAGACGATTCAGCGGAAACAGGGTTCCCCGGAGAAGATAATCCTGATCGGGTTCAACAATGACTCGCTGAAGTACCTCCAGGGAAAAACCCTGGCTGAGATTGCCGCTATGAGGGGAACATCTCCGGGTGAGACAGTCATGGATCTGATAATTGACGACGGGAGCAACGTTTCGGCAGTCTTCTTTTCGATGTCAGAAGACAACCTCAGGAAAGAGATTGCAATTCCCTGGATGAGTTTTGGCTCCGACGGCCAGTCGATGACACCTGAGGGTGTATTCCTGAACTCTGCCACACACCCGAGGGCATACGGCAACTTCGCCAGGTTGCTGGGTAAATATGTGAGGGATGAAAAGATAATAACGCTGGAGGATGCTGTCTACAGGCTGACAACGCTTCCCGCAACAAACCTGAAGCTTGACCGGCGGGGAGCCCTTAAGACGGGCTATTATGCCGACGTACTGATTTTTGACCCGGCCAAGGTACAGGATCACTCAACATTTGAAGACCCCCATCAGCTTTCAACAGGCATGTCGCATGTCTTTGTCAACGGAGTTCAGGTGCTGCGTAACGGTGAACATACCGGCGCCATGCCCGGAAGAGTAGTCCGCGGTCCGGGCTGGAAAGGGAATTCTGTAAACTGATTACCCGTTATGCAGGGAATCCGGAGAATCGCGCCTGTTACTTTTTAAGGACTTCATTTACGGGATAAACTGAACCTGCAAAGGGTAGTTCCTCATCGGTTACCACCCGGAACAGAACCGGATCCTTAAGCAGGTCAGACAAAAGAACCGGTCTGCCGTCAAGGAGCACCTGCGCATTCAAGAGCCTGATGCCGTGACTGTAATCGACATACCACCATATATGGCCGCTGTAGACAGGCTGAATCGGTTTCCCGTCGGTCTTATGCCAGCCGTATATTACAACCCTGTCGGGCCGTTCGGCTATGCGTGAGGAGATGATCACATCCTTCTTTATGCCTGCCACAAGCTGCCCATGCCTGCCGCCGGCCTCAGACAGCTGTCTTTCAATCTGCGCATTATGCTCGGTAAACTTCGTTACCAGCTCATTGGCATTTCCGACGGGCACATAGTTGAAAGGTACTAGCTTAACCTCTGCGCTTGCCCAGATATGATCACTAAGTTTTGCCGTAAGAAGTGATGCACCAAACAGGTCAGCCAGCCTCTGAGCCGTACCGGGTGTCATTGGAATGCGGCAGAAATCCTCATCGCTGCCAATTGCCAGGTAATCAGGCATAACTTCATATTCAAGAGTATGGGGTGTCCCGTTAATGTCATTGAAAACACCTTTTAGTGTGACTGTCTCCCTCAGGAATCCCGGAATGTTTCCCGATGCTGCTGCCCTGAAAATCTCCTCCTCCCGCACATCCGGCCGTAGGTCACCTATGCGCTTCATGAACTCAGACCCGGTTTCAGCTGCAGGATCACGCGGCGGGACATTCAGCTTCCTGACAGGAACGATAATGGTATCAGAAATAAAGTCACTGTACGCTCTTTTACCGAAATACCTGTAACCCTTCCCCTCATACTTTGTACCGCTCAGCATGCTTTGAATAAACCCGTTAAATTCCACCTGCTGCGTATGAAAGATCCTGCCATCAGGATTGGGCTTAAAGATGAATTCAATCTGCCGGTCACCGGATGAGAACCAGATCAGTGAATCGCGTTCGTGTTTTTTCAGCCTGAATGACTGCCCCAGGTAATCCTTCATGACGCCGCTCCTGTACCAGGTGCCTCCTGTCGGAGAAACGAGAGGCTTCCCGTTGTAGATGACCACGCTGTCATTGTATGCCAGGGTACACAGATGCCTGTTTTTGCCGGAGTTGAGCCAGCTGACAAGTTTCGGACCGTATGAATCACTTTCCCAGCCGTAGTTGCTGTCCAGAAACCCTATGCGCACAACCCTTTCCGGGATTTGTTCAACCGCATCCAGATAGCTGAAGATGAACCG
>JAKAXP010000104.1 GCA_021816545.1 Bacteroidota bacterium | reverse complement strand
CACCTGTTTGTGTTATACCGGAGATTCAATTGCGCAACCAGCTCCGCAGCCACCTCGCGGCCGTCACAACCGGTAAGACGTGATATTGTAATTACGGGGCCTGTCTGGTCAGCGGCCCTCCCAAGCATTTCAGCCCTGTAGCGGGTGTCGAAATAGTCAAATATCTTCTTCACGGCCAAGGCTTTAGGTGTTGCAGGCTATATTCCTGCAAGGCAGGGCAGCTGCAACTGTTAAATCTTACAAAATATAGCAATAATTTAGCGAAAAAGCAACAGAAAACCGGTAAAATTTGGTTTCCTGTTGCTTTTCGTTAAGGTAACGCAGATCCTGCGTACAAATCCGTCAGAAATCCTGGTGCTCGGTACGGCGGATGATTTCGTTCTGAAGATCTTCCCCGAGATCGTTGAAGTAATCGCTGTAGCCTGCCACGCGGACAATCAGGTCACGGTACAGTTCCGGATGCTTCTGTGCATCACGGAGAGTTTCAGCATTGACAACGTTGAACTGTATATGGTGCCCGTCGAGGCTGAAGTAGCTTCTGATCAGAGCCGTAAGTTTCTGGTAGCTCCCTTCGTCCTCGAAGAACTCAGGTGAGAACTTCTGGTTCAGCAGGGTACCCCCTGTCCTGAGGTGATCAATCTTTGAAGCTGACTTAATGACGGCTGTAGGTCCCTGGCGGTCAACGCCCTGGAAGGGCGAAATACCTTCGGAGAGAGGCACCCATGCCTTGCGTCCGTCAGGTGTCGCACCGGTGACATTGCCGAAGTATACATGCGATGTCGTCGGGAGCATGTTGATGCGGTGTATCCCTCCCCTCGGTGTGGGTTTGCCGCTGACGGCATCATGGAAGAATTCAAACACCGATACAGCCTGTGCATCGGCATAGTCATCATCATTGCCGTACTTCGGGGTGTTGTAGATCATGTCATACTGCATCTGCTCGGCTCCCTCGAAGTTGTTCTTCAGGGCAGAAAGCATTTCGTTCCATGTGAACCGCTTCCTCTCATAGATATTGAACCTGATTGAGGTGAGTATGTCAGTGATGCTCCCGAGTCCCACACCCTGTATATAGGTTGTGTTGTACCTTGCTCCGCCGGCATTGTAGTCCTTGCCGTTGGCGATGCAGTCCTCAAGGAGGAGTGAGAGGAATGGGACCGGAAGGTGTATGGCAAAAGTCTTTTCAATGACATTGTTGCCCCTGATCTTGACATCGGCAAAGTAGCTGACCTGTTCCCTGTATGCAAGCATGAACTCTTCAAAGGTGCTGAATGTGGAAGGATCTCCGGTTTTAGGTCCGACCTGCACACCGGTACGGGGGTCGAATCCGTTGTTCAGCGTGACCTCCAGTATCTTAACCAGGTTGAAGTACCCGGTAAGCCAGTAGCACTCGGTACCGAAGGCGCCTGTCTCAACGCACCCCGAAGCGCCTCCGTTGCGCGCATCAATGATGCTCTTGCCCTGCCTCAGCAGTTCCTGGATGATAGCCTCGGTATTGAAGACGGATGGTTGTCCGAACCCTGTCTTGATGATATCCAGTGCCTTGTGAACGAATGAGTCAGGATTCTTGCGGCTTACCTGCACCATTGAACTGGGTTGCAGAATCCGCATATCCTGTATCACATCAAGGAGTATATATGACATGGGGTTGACAGCATCGGTTCCGTCTGGCTTCACACCGCCCAGGTTTATCAGGCAGAAGTCTGTGTAGGTATTGCTCTCCTGGGCAGTGACTCCCATCTTGGGCGGTGACGGGTGGTTATTGAATTTCACCCAGAAGCATCCGAGAAGTTCATATGCTGAATCCGGAGAAAGGGTTCCCCCTTCGACTTCCTTTTTGTATACAGGCCACAGGTGCTGGTCGAGACGCCCCGGATTAAACGAATCCCAGGGGTTCAGTTCAGTGACTACTCCGAGGTGGATGAACCAGTAATGCTGAAGCATCTCATGGAATGTTTCAGGCGCATGAGCCGGGACGCGGCGGCATACGGCAGCCATCTTCTTAAGCTCAGCCTTCCTTGCAGGATCCTTCTCCTCGGAGGCCATGGATTCAATCTTCTCTGCATGCCTGCCGGCATACATTATGATTGCATCACAGGCAATATCCATCGCCTTAAGTTCTTCACCCCGCTCGTATGCCTGCGGGTCATTGCGGAAATCGAGTGCAGCGGCAGCAGCGGCAATCTCCTTCTTCAGATCGAGGAAGCCGGTGCGGAACATCTTGTATCCCAGCACGGTGTGACCCGGGGCACGCTGTTCCTGGAACTCGGTAAAGATGCCTGCCTTATATGCTGCGAGCCATTCCGGGGTCATCCTCTCCATGATGCGGTCACGGTTGCTCCGGCCCTTCCAGTAGGGGATTATCTCCTCACTGTAAATCTTCTTTACCTCGTCACTCACCTTGAAATAAACCTTTTCACGGCTGTCGAGGATCTCCAGATCCTGGATCGAATGAAGGCTGATCTCCGGATATGTTGGTGTGGCCTTTGGTGCCGGGCCTCTTTCGCCCACGATGAGCTCACCCTCATTGATGCAGATAGCCTTATTCCTCAGAAGATATTCAAAAGTACGTGCCCTGAGGACAGGAGCCGAAAGTCCCTGTGCCTCGCGGCTTGAATAAAACCTGGTTATGAGCTGCGCCCTCTCGGCGGTGATCGTCTCTGTTGCATTAAGGCTCTGTTCCCTGAGCCTCATTACTCTCTCTGTCATTTTCATAGTCAAGTGTCTCCTGCCTGTGTTTCTTGTTTCACCCGCCCTTTTTTACGTGTATCCCGAGCGGTTTTAATATTTCAATGTAATCATCAAGATGACCGTTTGATACCTGGCTGACGGACAGCATCCTGTCGTCAAGTCCGAAACGGCGGTACTTGGAGCTGCCTGTCTTGTGATAGGGCAGCAGGTTTATTTCCTTTATATGACCGTTGTTGCGCGATTCTATGAATCCGCGAAGCTGCTCCATGTAGACAGCATCAGCTGAAACGCCCGGGATGACAGGGATGCGGATCATTACATCCTTCCCCTCCGAAAGGAGCATGTCAAGGTTTGAGATGATAAGCTCATTGCTGACACCTGTGAATTTCCTGTGAACTTCCGGGTCAGTATGCTTTATGTCATATAGGAAAAGGTCGGTAACGGGCATGACCGACTGCAGTATTTCGCGGCGGGCATATCCTGATGTATCTACCGTTGTGTGGAAGCCTGAATCCTTAAGCAGGGCCAGGGTCTCGCGCAGGAATACAGGCTGCATCAGTGGTTCACCGCCGGAGAAGGTGACACCGCCGCCTGAGTGCTCCATGAAAACGCGGTCAGCCTCGATCTTTGAAAGAATTTCCTCCGGAGTATATTCGTGTCCCACCTGCTCCTGTGACCTGAACTCCTTATCCCCTACCCGGTCAATTCTTTCAACCATCCTGACAGCCAGCTCCTTGCCCTCGGGGTTATGACACCACCAGCAGTCGAGCGGGCATCCTTTCATGAAGACCGTGACCCTTATACCTGGGCCGTCATGAATTGCATATTTTTTTATACTGAATATTAAGCCTTTCATAATTAAAGAAATGGTTTTCCGGGAAAAAGAGGGAAAGAGACCAGGGCTTCATGAGCCCCGGATGAAAGGCTATAGGGCGTAGAACATAAGGCAATGATACAGCCTTCTGCCGAGGCGGTTCATCATAAACCTGTGTTCCAGACTGTTCATACCCGTTATTTGGAACACAAAGATATGAAATGATTCTGAAATGGCCAAATATGTCATCAGGCGACCGCGAAGCAAAAATTTTATATATGTAAATTAACTGATTATGTGAATGATACGAGAAATAATAGTTGCTTAACAAAAGTTTAACAAAAAAACCATGCAACAGAGGAGGGTGTTCCCGGTCTTTATATCGGAAAGAAGATGGAAAAGGACAGTTCCGCTTTCTTTTTTACAGGACAGTTTAGTGTTAAACAAAAACGGGTTAGTCATGAAAAGAATTATTTTTGGTCTGGTGCTGTTTGCAGCATTTTCAACGCTGTCATTCGGAAAGGTAATTGTAAGGGGTAATTCAAATACTCCCCTCGGAACCTACACAATTGAGCTTAGCGACAAGCCGGTGATGCTGGCAGGTGAGGAAATGAAATGCTACCTCATCAGTTATGAAAACTCCCCTATGCAGGTTAAGGTACTGGTTGACAAGGAGAAGAACTGCAAGAACTACCTTGTGATCACCGATGAACTTTCGGTTATGTACACCTGCAACGGCAAATTCTTCGGGGTCAACAGGCTTGATGCAAAGTACAATGCCAGCGGTCTCACAACCAGTGATGAGAAGCTTGACAGGTATGACTACTTCCATCAGAAGGTCATTGCCCAGGGCACGACTGAAGATTTTGATGCTACAATGCTGATTGCATCGTATTTCCCGGCACTCATCAAGGAGTAATTCCGGGAAGAAAGAATTTTTCCTTCCTTAATCAGGCCGTCCGGCCTGTCTACGATCAGGTTTAGGTTGATAAGAAGGTGCTTACGCAAGTACCTTCTTTCTTTTTATATCACTGACAATTATCAATTCTGCAATCGCAAAGCGGATTATCTTTGACCCTTCATTGACAACTTCCCCCGGTAACGGGTCAGATAATTAATGAAGCTATGAAAAAGAAGATAAGATTCAGTCTCCTGTACCGCGATATGTGGCAGTCGTCAGGCAAGTACCAGCCCAGGGTTGACCAGCTTACGGCAGTGGCCCCGCATATAGTGGAAATGGGTTGTTTTGACCGCATAGAGACAAACGGCGGTGCGTTCGAGCAGGTTCAGCTGCTTTACGGTGAGAACCCGAACACTGCCGTAAGGGAGTGGGTCAAACCATTCAACAGCGCAGGAATAAAGACACACATGCTCGAACGGGCCCTCAACGGGATAAGGATGTACCCTGTTCCGGCAGATGTAAGGAGACTGATGTTCAAAGTCAAAAAGGCGCAGGGAGTGGATATAGCCCGCTCGTTCTGCGGGCTGAATGACCACCGTAACCTTGAGCTTTCGGTGAAATATGCAAAGGAGGCCGGAATGATATCCCAGGCAGCCCTCTCAATCACCCACTCACCTGTACATACGGTAGACTATTTCATGGGGGTGGTTGACCGTGTTGTTGAATACGGTGCTGATGAGATATGCCTAAAAGATATGGCAGGTGTCGGCAGACCCGCATCTCTTGGTGAACTGGTAAAAAGAATAAAGAAAAAATACCCCGGAATCGTGGTGCAGTATCACGGACACAGCGGGCCGGGCATGTCCGTGGCTTCAATGCTTGAGGTTGCACGCGCCGGAGCTGACTACCTTGATGTGGCGATGGAACCTTTAAGCTGGGGGATGGTGCATCCTGACCTTATAGCCGTCCATGCTGTGATGCAGGATGCCGGTTTTGAAGTGCCGGAGATAAATATGGATGCCTATATGAAGGTGAGATCACTCACCCAGGAGTTCATTGACGATTTCCTGGGTTACTTCATTGACCCCCGAAACAGGCAGATGACTTCACTCCTCATCGGCTCGGGCCTGCCGGGCGGAATGATGGGAAGCATGATGGCTGACCTGAAAGGGGTTCACCAGGGCATCAATGCCGCACTGAAGGCCCGGAACAAGCCGGAGATGACTGAAGATGAGCTTGTCGTATCACTCTTCAGGGAGGTGGAGTACATATGGCCCATGATGGGTTATCCGCCACTGGTGACCCCTTTCAGCCAGTATGTAAAGAACGTGGCACTCATGAATATTGTCTCCCTGGTGAACGGAAAGGAAAGATTTGCAATGATTGATCCTAACAGCTGGGATATGCTTCTGGGCCGTGCCGGAACGCTGCCGGGGCCTCTGGCTCCTGAACTTATAGAGCTGGCAAAAAAGGAAGGGAAGGAATTCTATGAAGGAAACCCGCAGGACAACTATCCTGATGCCCTTGACGAATACCGTAAGGAAATGGCCGATAACGGCTGGCCTGTCGGCCCCGATGAGGAGGAACTGTTTGAACTCGCAATGCATGACAGGCAATACCGCGATTACAAATCAGGGGTTGCAAAGAAACGGTTCCTGAAGGAAATAGACGACAAACATGCCGAGATGTCAAAAGGTGCTCCGGCAAAAACAGCCCCGAGAAAACTCCTCAATGCAACTGAGGACGGCATTGCCCTTCTTTATTCCGGGGGCACCTCAACATTCTGGCCTGACGAGGAACTGCTAAATGTTGGCGATGAAGTCAAAAAAGGTGAGATACTACTGTACCTGATGGTAGGAAAGAGCTTCAGGGAGGTGAAGGCTGACCGTGACGGCAACATCAAAAATATCCTTGTAAAAAGCGGCGACAAGATTAAAAAGGGTGACCCGCTTATAGAATTCAGTTAACAACCCCACCGGGGTATGCTGCAAAACAGGCTAATTACAACCTGTTCCTTTGCTATTTAAGGCATTAATACATATTTTAGCCTTCCAAACCCAAACACCAACCGTTATGAAAAAATTTCTTATCATGCTTTTAATTGCTTCCCTCGGAGTAATCTCCTGCAAGAAGGAGAGCTGTGAGAATCCGTTCTATTGTGACTGGGACACCCCATTTGAGGTACCACCGTTTGACAAGATCAAATTCGAGCATTTCAAGCCGGCCTTCCTGAAAGGGATGGAGGAGGAGATGGCTGAAGTTAATGCAATCATCAACAATACTGAAGAGCCCACCTTTGACAATACTATCAGGGCATTGCAGTTCACGGGCAAACTGCTGGAAAAAGTACAGCGCGCAATGGGTCCGCTCAGCGGAGCCAACACAAATGATTCAATACAGGCCCTTCAGAGGGAAATGTCGCCTCTCTTTTCAAAGCACAGGGATGACATTGCACTCAATGAGAAACTCTTTGAAAGAGTAAAATCAGTCTATGAGAACCGTGACAAGTTCAACCTCACACCAGAGGAGAGCAAGCTGCTTGAGGACGAGTATATTGGTTTCATCAGGAATGGTATCGGCCTGTCGCCCGAAGACAAGGAAAAGCTCCGCAAGCTCAACAGCGAACTCTCCCTCCTGGGCGTAAAATTCGGTGAAAATCTTCTTGCGGAAACAAATGATTTTACACTGGTGATTGACAATGAGCAGGATCTCTCAGGTCTTCCCGAAGGGATCAGGGCACAGGCTTCTGCTGCAGCAAAGGCAAAGGGCATGGAAGGCAAATGGCTCTTCACCCTTCAGGCTCCCAGTTACTTCCCGTTCATGACCTACGCAGACAACAGGACCCTCAGGGAAAAGATGTTCAGGGGCTACTCGATGCGTGGCAACAACGGCAATGACCATGACAACAACAAGATACTTGCAGACATCATAAGGCTCCGCGTTGAAAAGGCAAACCTCCTCGGATACAAGAGTCATGCAGCTTATGTGCTTGAACGCAACATGGCCAAAACACCTGAGAGAGTTCTTGATTTCCTTGGACAGATATGGGAAGCTGCCCTCCCGGTGGCCAAAGCTGAGGCGGCTGCACAGCAGGAACTTATTGACAGGGAAGGGGGCAACTTCAAGCTTGAACCATGGGACTGGTTCTACTACACCGAGAAGATCCGCAAGGAGAAGTATGACATCAGTGACGAGGAAACAAGGCCTTATTTCTCTGCAAAGAATGTTACTGACGGCATGTTCTATGTTGCCAACAGGCTCTACGGCCTGGAGTTCAGCGAAAGGAATGACATTCCGCTGTATCATCCTGATGTTAAGACATTTGAAGTCAAGCGCGACAACAAGCATGTAGGAATCCTGATGATTGACTATCATCCTCGCGCTTCGAAGCGGGGCGGTGCATGGTGCAGCGCCATGAGGCCACAGAGACTTGACGAAAAGGGCAATTTTGTCACCCCGCTTGTAAGCATGGTGACAAACTTCACTCCTCCTTCAGGCGACACTCCTTCACTTCTCACACCTGATGAGGCAAGCACCCTCTTCCACGAGTTCGGCCATGCCCTACACAGCCTCCTCTCAAATACCGAATATACCAGCGGCGTCTCCCGTGATTTTGTTGAACTGCCGTCGCAG
>JAKAXP010000103.1 GCA_021816545.1 Bacteroidota bacterium | reverse complement strand
AGGATTTCTATTTCCCCATGATTGAGGATATTTTCGATTATTATGGTCTTCCTGTTGAGCTGAAATACATGGCTGTGATTGAGTCAGCGCTTAATCCCAACGCTGTCAGCCGTGTTGGTGCCACCGGGCTTTGGCAGTTCATGTACAGCACCGGGAGGATGTACGGACTGACGATCAACTCGGTAGTGGATGAGCGGCGTGACCCGGTCAAGGCAACCCATGCTGCCGCAAAATACCTGAAGGATCTTTACGGGATCTACAATGACTGGATACTGGTTATTGCAGCCTACAACTGCGGTCCTGGCAATGTCAACAAGGCCATCCGCCGGTCAGGCAACCGGAAGGATTACTGGGAGATTTACTACCGCCTGCCGCGCGAGACCCGCGGTTACATCCCGGCATATGTTGCGGCCACATATGCAATGAACTATTACCGTGAGCACAATATCACCCCGGTACAGATCAATCTTCCGCTTGCGGTTGACACAGTTATGATATCCACTGACATGCACCTTGAGCAGATTGCTGCTGTACTTGACCTGCCTCTGGAGGAGCTCAGGGCGATGAACCCGCAGTACCGCACTGGTCTTGTCCCGGGAAGGAGCAGGCCCAGCCCTGTCACCCTGCCGCTCGACAGGCTTGGTGATTTCATAGCAATGACCGATACAATCACAGGGTACAGGAAGGACCAGTACCTGACCACGGTGAACCAGACCGCATTACCGCAGCAGTCGACCTCCACCTACTCACCCCCTGACGTCAGCGGCAAGACAAAGCTGACATATACCGTCAAGGACGGGGATAACCTCGGGTTCATTTCGGAATGGTATGATGTTCCCCTGTCGGAGCTGAGATACTGGAACAACATCTACCGCAACACAATCAGGGTGGGACAGAAGCTTGCCATTTACGTTGATCCCGGTAAGGCCGAACGTTACAGCAAGGTTAACACAATGAGTTTTGCCGACAAGCAAAAGATGGAGGGGAAGCCGGCTTCCGCACCGTCACTGGCATCCGCATCACCGCAGGTATCAGTTTCCGCCTCCGCTGAAGGTGAGTATGAGTTCTATACCGTCAGGTACGGTGACACGGTATGGGATATTGCCAAAAAGTTTGACGGCGTCTCGGCCACTGACATACTGAGACTTAACAATATCTCCGATGCTTCACGGATACAGGTGGGACAGAAGCTGCGGATCAGAAGGAAAAGCTGAATAAAGTAAAAATATGCGCCCCGGCAGAATCCTGCTATTTCTGCTTGCTGTCGTTCTGACACTCTTCATCCTGAGTCTGCTGACTGTCAGCCGGCGGGCGGGAGAGGTCACCCTGCCGGATGAGCAGGAGATCTCCGTTCATGACAGCTCCGGGATATCCTATACTGAATATGATACTTTAAGTGATTCTGGCTCCGGGACTGGCTCCGGGCAACAGACAGGGTCTGTCGGCGATTCTGCAGGCACTTCAGGCAACACCTCCATCGTCACAACTGCCGGAACACCTGCAGGCAGGGAAATCACCCCGGCCTCCGTTAGCCGGAGTACCCCGGCACTGAAGCCTGATGAGACCGGCACGGGCAATGCAGCTGTAAGGAGGGAACCGTCAGCCCCATATCCCGGGGACCTCATCAGGGATTCCGTCGCAGGAGGGAATCAGGTAAGAATTATTTACTACGGTGACTCACAGGTCGAAGGTGACCGGGTGACTTCACTCCTGCGTAAGGAGCTTCGCAAGGAGGGAGGGGGCACCGGCCCGGGGATGATCTCTCCTGTCATGCCTGTGATGTACACCAGGTCATGGGTCGTACGCTCCTCCTCAAACTGGAAAAGGTATACCCTGCTCGATTACAGGAACGGAACACTTTCCCACAACAGGCTTGGCCCTATGCTGGCGCTGTGCCGCTTCACCCCTCCGGGTGACACGATGAAGGCACGCTCCTTTGCCACGGTGAAAATCAGCGCTGTCACAGGGGCTGATCCGGAGGTCTCAAGGTATGACAACCTGAGAATCTTCTACGGCAATAACCATGACACCGTTCTGGTCGGTATAAGATCAGGCAATTCTCTGGTGGATTTCGCCATGCTCCAGATGGGAGAGGGGCCAATGGAATATTCAGTTCCCCTTCCTTCAGTCTCAGAGGTGACGGTTGAATTTTCAGGCAGAAATTCACCTGACATTTACGCCCTGAGCCTCGAGAGCAGGACCGGCGTTATTATTGATAACGTTCCGGTTCGCGGAAGCGCTGGTCTTGAGTTTGTTATGACTGACATCCTGGGTCTTGAGGGAACCTACTCCCGCCTTAAACCTGACATTATCTTCCTGCAGTTCGGCCTGAATGTGGTAAGGAATGTAAGAAGTGAGTACCATTATTATGAGGAGGGGCTGGTAAAGCAGGTCAACTTCCTGAAAAAGGCTTCGGGCGGAGCTCCGGTGGTGCTGGTCAGCGTCACCGACATGGCGCTGCGCGATAACGATACAATCCGACGGTTCCCGAACATAATTGCCATACGTGATGCACAGAAGAAGGCAGCCTCAAGAAGCGGAGCCATTTTCTGGGATGCATGGGAATCAATGGGCGGTGCCGGATCGGTAATCACATGGTTTAACCACAACCCGCCGCTGGCATCCAAAGATCTGACCCATCTTTCCAATGAAGGGACTGACACAATCGCATCAAGGTTATTTTCAGCGCTTCTTTCACCACGCCCCGTGCAGGCGCCGGAAATCACCGGACGCCAGGAGCCTGCTGATTCCTCCATCACAGATACCCTGAAGGGTTCATCTGAAAGCCTGATAAGAGACACTGTCTCAGGCTCAGCGGCAGAATCCGTCTCACCCGGAGGTTCGGATTCCGATGACCTCACGGGGGAGGAAGACCTGAATGCGTCGGGAAGGTTCAGCATCGCCAGGCAGATTCTAAGCTGGGTCTCATCAGTGCTCAGGTACCATCCTGACCAGACATTCATATTTACAACACCCGCTTTCTGGATCTTCTTTCTTGTTGTAATGGCCGGATTTGCGCTGCTGCACAGGAGGAGAGCCATGTGCCATACCTGGCTGCTGGTTGTCAGCCTGTACTTTTACTACCGTGCCGGAGGGCTGTTTATAATATTGCTGCTGCTTACAACTTTCCTTACATGGTTCACTGCCATCATGACCGGGAAGGCCGGCAGCAGGGCAGGCAAAAGGTTATGGCTGATTACCAATTTATTCCTGCTGCTGGGATTCCTCTCCTATTTTAAGTATGCCGGTTTCTTTACGGAGGTAATAAATTCTGTCTTCAACACCTCACTGGTTGCCCGTGACATCTTCTCTGCATGGTCAAACAGCCTGTTCGGTACCAGTTTCAACGTTTCCACAATCATCCTTCCGGTCGGAATATCATTCTTCACCTTCCAGGCTCTCAGCTACAGTATAGATGTTTACCGCGGAAGAATAGCGGCTGAACGCAACCTCACCGATTTTGCCTTTTACCTGACATTCTTTCCCCAGCTCGTTGCCGGTCCGATAGTGAGAGCCTCCGAGTTCATCCCTCAGATGAAGGGTGCATACACCATCACCCGCAATGAATTCGGTTACGGCCTGTTCCTTATACTGCAGGGGCTTATCAAAAAGATGCTGATTTCCGATTTCATCTCCACCGGTTTCATTGACAGGGTCTTTGACGCACCTGCAATCTATTCCGGATTTGAAAACCTGATGGCGGTATACGGATACGGGCTGCAGATCTACTGTGATTTTTCCGGATACACCGATATCGCCATAGGAGTGGCTATGCTCATGGGATTCAGGCTCCCCCTCAACTTCAATTCGCCTTACAAGGCGGAAAATATCGGCGAGTTCTGGAGCAGATGGCATATATCACTATCGAGGTGGCTGAAAGACTACCTTTACATCCCCCTGGGGGGAAACAGGAAAGGCCCTGTGCGCACCGGGATCAACCTGATGGTCACAATGCTGCTTGGCGGACTCTGGCACGGGGCTGCTGCACGTTTCGTTGTCTGGGGCGGACTCCACGGAGTGGCACTGGTGATTGAAAAGATATGGCACCGGATCTTCAGGAACGTGACAAAAAGGAGAAGAATTGCCCGCATTGCCGGCATACTGCTGACATTCAATTTCGTCAGCTTTGCATGGATATTCTTCCGTGCAGGGTCAATGGAGCAGGCAGGGGTGATGCTCAGCCAGATATTCGCCTCATTCACACCGGGCGACTACGGAACGGTACTGGTGTCATACCTCTCCGTGGTTATACTCATTGTTTCGGGTTATATCCTACATTTCCTCCCGGTGACTGTCAAGGAGTCATACCGCGGACTTTTCATCAGGATGCCACTGGCGGCACAGATGGTTGTTGCGCTGGCAGTTGTATTACTTCTACACAGGGTTGGCACCGACGTGGTGCAACCCTTCATTTATTTCCGTTTCTGATAAGATTTCCTAAAGCCCGGATTCGGTCATCAGTTCTGCCTCCGATACACCGGGTGAAGATGCCTTGATCATTATCTTCCCGGGATTGCCTGCACGGAGCAGGATGGATGCTATGCCTGCCTCTGCCCTGGCCGGGTTGACCCCGACAAGTTCCGCATTGCCTCTAACTGTGAATTCCACCAGGGCATCACTCGTATATACCTGGTTACCAGCTGAATCAGTAAGTGTGGCATAGACAAATATGACATCGGAACTGCCGGCCTTCAACTGTTTGTTGCTGAAGTCGGCTGCCAGGCGCATTGTTGAGGTTTTGCCCGGTGTTGAGACGGCATGCGAAGCCACCTCCCTGCCGTTGCGTAGTGCTGAAGCCCTGAGGGTACCGGGAGAATAACCCGGCAGGACAAAAGTAAAGGGCGGATGGGCAAGGCTGAGGGCAGTGCTGTCACTATCAGGACCCTTTATTGCGATGAGGGTGTCATTGCGGAACAGCATGACAGTGTCAGCGTTGCTGTATACCCTTACAGTATTGCCGGATGTTGGCAGGTTATGGTGGGCTATGAAGCAAACCGGGCCATCGTCAGACTGGCTGCGGTAAAACCAGTATGAGAACTTTGGGAGCCTGAAGATGTCCATTATTCCTGATGCTTCCAGGTCAGGAGCATATCCCCTGTTATAGTCGAACATGAGGCAGTTCACCGGTTCTATCCTGATCGCCGGTCTCTCATACTGCCTGTTCTCCCCGGCGCCTGGCAGAGTAACATACGTCCCGGAAGGGTCATATACATCTGTAACAGAGTCTGTAAGGCCCGATGTGAGGCTGTTTCCCAGGGGGAGTTCCTCCTTAACGGTCTGGTGCAGCAGGGAAAGGAGGCTGCCGCGTATCATACCCCTGTCAGGAGTAATTTTCCACATCACAACTGACGGATGGTTGCGGTCACGCCTGCACATGACCTGCACATCAAGAACAGTTGCTTCTGCAAACAGTGAGTCACCGGTATTATCCCTGTCAGGCACGGAGTTGATGACCATAAGACCCAGCTCATCGCAGGCATCAAGGAATGCCGGAGCAGGCGGATAATGAGGACAACGTACAAGATTGAAGCCTGCCTCCCTTATCTTGACAGCATCACGGTAACCGGCATTGTCTGAAAGGGCAAATCCGATATATGGATATTCCTGGTTCCTGTTGGTACCTGTAATACTGACCGGTTCTCCATTGAGAAGCAGCCCCTTGTCAGGAGTCATTCTTACTGACCTGATACCTGTCCGTGTTTCCCTGCTGTCAATGATGGTGCCGTTCTCTGAAACCAGGCTGGTGCGGACGGTATAGAGGAAAGGTGTCTCGGTAGTCCACAGGGAGGGTTGCATGACAATCATCCTTGTCATAAGGCGCTGTCCCTGACCGGGCTCAAGGTCTGATAGCTCAGAAAGGGATGATGCAACCTCAAGCCCTGCAGCATCAAGCAGTATGTTTTTTACCCTGAATGACCTCGGGGTATTGTCATCATTGCTTACATGCACCGAGAGCGTAATTGTGGCAGACTCGCGACTCACATCCCTGACGCCTGTAATAATACCCCCGCCAGTGGTGGAAGGATACTCCGGCGGGGCAGTTATATGAAGCCTGTCAGTCACATACAGGCTTACATTGCGGTAAAGACCGCTGTACCATAGAAAATCAGGCTCATTAACGGACACACCAGAAGAGACGAGGCTGCTCTTCCTGTTGTCAAGCCTGACCATTATCTCATTTTCCCTGCCGTACTCCAGGTCATCAGTCAGATTGACATAGAAAGGCAGGTAACCCCCGGTGTGACGCGCTATCTCTGCTCCGTTGAGATAGACAATTGCATCCTGCATGGCACCGTCAAACAGCAGCCCGGTATGCCTGTGCCTCTGCCGCCTGTCAGGACGGTAAAGCTTCTTGTACCAGCATATCCCGGTCCACTGCCTGTCAGTAACCACCGCCGGCTCAACAAAGGCCGTATGAGGCAGTGTCACCTCTTCCCATTTGTGATTAGGGATTATCCCCGGAAGAATCTTGTCGGCATTTGCAGAGTCCTGCCTGATGAAAAGCCACTCATCATTGAATGAGACAGGTACTCCGCCGGTATCACTCCTGCCACATGCCGTCATGAACAGCATTGCTGCAATGACAGCCGGAAGCACTGATATGACGGCGATCCTTATCATATTTCACCGAACCCGGACACCGGGTGGGCGTATGCAACCACATCCTTGCCTGTGATCTCATCGGGGCAAAGGATAATAAGTCTTTCAAGCACGTTCCTGAATTCCCTGATATTGCCGGTCCATTTGATCTTCTGGAGTTCGGCAATAGCATCTGGCCTTATCTTCTTCTTTCCCATGCCGTACTCACTGCAGATCAGGGTATTGAAGTGTTCGGCAAGCAGAGGTATGTCCTCTTTCCGGTCGTTGAGGGTGGGCACATGTATCAGTATTACACTAAGGCGATGGTAGAGGTCCTCCCTGAAAGTGTTGCGGTCAATCTCCTCCCTGATATTCTTGTTGGTTGCAGCAATGACCCTTACATCAACATGAATATCCTTGTCAGAGCCCACACGGGTTATCTTGTTTTCCTGGAGTGCCCTCAGGACCTTGGCCTGGGCGGCCAGGCTCATGTCACCAACCTCGTCAAGGAAGATGGTTCCTCCCGATGCCTGTTCAAATTTGCCGATACGCTGCTTGATTGCAGAGGTGAATGAGCCCTTTTCATGGCCGAAGAGCTCACTCTCAATCAGTTCGGAAGGGATGGCAGCACAGTTCACCTCCACGAAGGGGCCCCGCGACCGGTTGCTCTTTTCATGTATCTGATGAGCCACCAGTTCCTTGCCGGTACCGTTTGATCCGGTGATCAGCACCCGGGCTTCAGTTGGAGCCACCCTGTCAATCATTTCCTTTACGAGTACTATGGCAGGTGAGTTGCCTACAATGTCGTACTTTTTGCTCACCTGTTTCTTCAGCACCTTTGTCTGGGTAATGAGCGAGCCCCTTTCGAGGGCATTGCGGATGGTGATGAGCAGCCGGTTGAGGTCGAGCGGCTTCTCCAGGAAGTCAAAGGCTCCCTTCTTGATGGCATCAACGGCCGTATCAATGTTTCCATGTCCTGAAATCATTATTACGGGCACATCTGACGATATCTCCTGCAACTTCTGCAAGACCTCTATGCCATCCATCTTTGCCATCTTGATGTCACAGAGGACAGTATCATACTGCTGCTGCGAGAAGAGCTCTATTCCCGCGGTCCCTTCCTCTGCGAGATCAACCTCATACTTTTCGTATTCAAGTACATCCTTCAGGGTGTTCCTGATAGACCTTTCATCATCAATTACCAGTATTTTTGGCATGTGCGGTTGATTTTATCCTTTGTATGTCAGCCACTTCCACAGCTCCTTGTATGATGTCTTCTTGCCGTACATGAGTATACCGGTACGGTAGATCTTTGCCGCCATCCATACTGCCCCGAAAATTGTGATCAGCATCAGACCCATTGAGAGGGCTATCTCCCAAGCCGGTACGTCAAAAGGAATGCGCGCCATCATCACTATGGGCGATGTAAGCGGGATGATCGAAAACCAGAATGAGAGCGAACTAGA
>JAKAXP010000102.1 GCA_021816545.1 Bacteroidota bacterium | reverse complement strand
TTCCGATCTGGATAATAACTTCAGATAGGGATTAGAAGATTTACAAAGCTTTCTTTCTAATTATATTCTTGATATTTTCACTATCCTTTTTGTTGTATGTCGAAGTTCTGTATAACAGGGTAGAGAAATTATCAATTAAAAACAGATTGTTCGTCTGCAGAAGGCTTCTGTTTTCAATAAAAAAATGAGACGAGGAGTCAATCACTGAAAATCCGTTAAATCGAATTGATTCAAGGTAGGAATCTATAAGATCTGCGTTATTTAGTGCAGATATGCTAATGACCGTAGATTCGGGAAAGTCTAGCGAAATTTGCTTCAGAGTGCCATAACACATAGAACAATCACCTGAATGAAAAAAGACAATTATGGGTGTTTCTGAGCTAAGAATAACTTCATTCAATCGCCGATCTTCAATAGCCAGTTTGTCTGCAGATTGATGATTACAGGCAAAGAGAACGAATAGACAGATAACTATTTTAATTAGCCTCATCAAATACCTTATCCAATGAATATTCAACCAGGAAAGTAATATTATCTCGTATTGCCAGAGCATAAAAAACATGATTCCTCCAATCGATATCAAATGATATTGCAGGATATTCAAGTATCACCATTCTTAGTGGAGTCCCGTGCCAATCAAAACAAAACAGCTTTTTAGCACATTGTTCCTCAAGAGTTTGATTTTTACCCTTTTGAAAATGGTAACCTATATATGCGGTCCAGAACTCATCCTTATCGGCGATCACATGATGGTAGGTTGTATAATGTGGCTGAGGTTTCAACATGAAACCGGTCCCCACTGATTGAGCTTCCACGGAAATCTTCAGGCCCAAAGGACCCTGAAATCTTTTAAGAAGTCCTTTCTCTATATCGTACAGTTCGAAGAGATCAGTCTTTGAGCATACCGCTGCAAAACGTTTACCATCGGGCGTTGAGCCTATAGATGAAAAGAAAATGTCATTATCAGCTTTTATTTCGTCATCATTGATAAACGGAGGATACTCCCCGAATTTTTTTATGATTTTGCCTTTACTGTCGAGCAATGTAAACCGCATTTCATCTCCGATGGAGCTCAGACAGACGTACATATCCCGTGATAAAGGATGAATTCTCTGTGTTTGCTTTTCTTCGATATAAAACTCATTGTCAATAGTAAAGCTGCGGTCATCGGTTGGACTTAGGATTATTATCTTTCGCAGTTGCCCGCAAAAAAGGAAGATGTCCCTGTCTATGATCTCCACACCCCAGGATACAAGCATTTCCCCGGGGCCCCTGCCTCGTGGTATCATTTCCCTGACTTTATGGGTCTTTAAGTCGAGTATCTTGATTAACCTCGGTGTACCGAATTCTTCAATCACGAGGAATGAATCAGGATGGAATCTTATAAGTGTTGGTTGTCCGAGCAAGAGGTCGTCGACGACTATCTGCCTGCCATCCCTTAATTCAATTCTGGTATTAAATGATTCTTCACTGAAAATGTCGCCGATTCCATCCCTTTGGCCGCAAGAGATTAAAAAGCCTAATTCTGCTAATAAAAGAACAACTAAACCAACTCTCCTATTCATATTGTCATTGGGGAATTTTTAAAAAGGCCGATCATATTAATCGACCTTTCCAACTAATTCAGATCCACTCTCTGTTATAGCACGTAATAATGTACGTGCCACCGGAATCGCCAGCATGCAGGGTGCATGTTGACATATAACTCCAAGGGCACCACTGCTGACAGAGAGCCACCGGATCAATAGCCTTAACAGCAGTCAACTGTTTAATACTCATTACTGAAACGATCAACGCCAAAAGAATTGCAGCTAATACTTTCTTCTTCATGACGTGCTTTATTTATTTGTTCCAAGCAAAGTTATGTCACGAATCGTGATCGAAAAAGGGAATTTTCGGGAAAAACAGGGAATTTTCGGGAATTTCAATACAACTTCTTTATCTTGTTTTACAACGTAAAAAGTCTTCATGGAAGCTCCTCAACTGGAATTTGTATAAAGTAAAAAGAGGTGGCGATATACTCCGGCAGATCGAGGAGGTTGAAGCCTATTATCATGGTTGCTATGGCGTCATTGTTTTCAATCCTTCCGATGCTGTTCGGGTCAGGGTTGGGGAACCAGTTGCAGCGGCCGATGGCGCTGGCGCTTATCGGAGGCATGACCCTCGGCACCTTCGTCAGTCTCTACTTCATTCCGCTGGTGTACTGGTATATCTACAGAAGAAGGGGGGAGAGAGCATAATTTTACGTATGGAATATGAATTTTCATGGGGCCCAATTGGCCTTAATCTCATTCTCAATTATTCTTAAAGAATAACCCATTGTGTGAGCATTCTACATAACACCATAGTTATAATTTACACTTTTAGACAGTCTTATTTTACATATTTTGACCGCATCATTTTACATAACACTGAGGGTAATCCGGGAGCCATAAGTTGGCATTTCTATTTTTTTCCATGGATAAAAGGAATGAGCCGGGTTCGAATCCACCATATCACACCATAAATATGTGGTAATCAACTTAAGGCTTGACTCACTAATGTTTTATGCGCTTGCTAAGACTACGGTGATAGGTTCTTATTTTACAATGAACAAACCTCCACATTTCTTCATAAACAACCTGGCACAATTAGTTTTGCTCACAACCGTAACGCTCGGACTGCGGTTATCAGTAACGGGCAGGTTTGCGAAATCAACCGGCCCATGGTATACTCGGCTAAACCCAATTGCCTTATGATCCCTGATAAAAACAAGATAACTGTAGAAATCGGTTTGCCTGATATCCTTGATCCTGGGTTTGATATTTCTGTAATTCTTCAAGTCTCTTAAAACCGATTGCTTTGATACAGGAGTATATGGTTTGATAACTAATATGGAATCCCACTTTGCCTCAATGATGTCACACACATTGACCTGAATGGTGTCTCCGGAATCAATCCTGAGGTTATCCTGAAAGTGATCCATATAGTATTCTGCAATCGGGTCGTTACTGCATCTGGTAAATAATAAAATACTGATGATTGAGAAAAACACCAAATAGCTTTTCATTATAACCTTCATTGTACTGCAGCATTTCAGGATCTAAGTTACCCTTAATTGCTGCATAATGCAAGCCATAATTCTCGGATTTATAGGATTATCAGGACTCTTAGGGTAATGCACTCCAAGTGAATAAAGGGAAATTAATGCTTGAAACGCAGAAGGTCACAAGTTCGAATCGGGGAACTCCTATTTTGTATAAAATCACAAATAAATCAGACAAATCGGGTTGGGAATACTGGAAATTCTTTTCTACTTTTCACTGGCGTGACCAGGTGAATAAAATCAGGCAGAAATAATTTTACTAAGAAATGACAAGTATGAACATAATATACAACGCCGTTACTGGGGAACCAAATAATCACAAGCTTCTCTGCCGGCGGATCGCTTTGACATTGATACTCCTGCTACCCCTCCTTTCGGTCTCGGCTGAATACAGAGGTGTCGTCTATAATGATCTGAATATGAACAGGCAACGAGAGGCCGGCGAAAAGGGGATCAGCGGGGTGGCTGTGTCAGACGGCCTGAATGTGGTCATGACTGACAGCAAGGGCGCCTTCCGGCTTCCCGGTGCGAATGAAACGCGGTTCATCCGCATCACCGTTCCGTCGGGTTACAAATCCTCCGGCAGATTTTACCTGAAAGCTGATGGCAGGGAGTCGGGTTATGACTTCGGGCTTGCCCCTTTCCCCGCGACGGGAAATAAAAAAGTGTGCTTTCTACAACTTGCAGACACAGAAACCGGCTCCGACTTCGGGTGGATAGGACCTATAAGGGATTATGCTGCAAATGAAGATATCAGCTTCATAATTCACACCGGAGATATATGCTATGAATACGGGCTGAATTTTCACGGAAGCAATGTCACGGCCGAAACGATGGGTGTTCCTGTTTACTATTGCGTCGGGAACCATGACCTTGTTAAGGGCAGTTACGGCGAAGAACTTTTCGAAAAGAATTTCGGGCCGGCATATTATTCCTTTGATGCGGGGAACACTCACTTCATCGTCACACCGATGCTTACCGGAGACTATAAACCCTCCTATTCAAAAGAAGATGTCTACCGTTGGATGAAAAATGATCTGAGGCTGGTTGATCCCTCCAAAAATCTCGTAGTCTTTAACCATAACCTGCTCACCCTGGGTGATGAGTTTATCTACGGGATTAATGATACTGAACGGATCAATCTCGGAGAACATAACCTGAAGGCCTGGATTTACGGTCACTGGCACTCAAATTACTATATACGTCACGGTAACAGCGGCATTGTCTCGTTCTGCAGCGCACCTCCGAACAAAGGCGGAATAGACCACTCCGTATCAAATTTTCCTGTCTACGAAATTGACGGCGACGGCAACATAACGGCTCATCCCAGGTACAACTTTCTCATCAATCACCTTGCAGCTTTGAGCCCTTCAGGCAACAAGGCTGTTGTCGATGACAGGGGTCAGCTATTAATATCTGTGAACACCTATTCAACCGCTTCCCCGACAGAATCAGCAGAGTTCATGATAGAAGGCACGGGGAAATGGACTGCACTCAGCAGGCGATCGGACTGGAACTGGTCAGGGAAATCCGATGCAAAAGAAATGAACAGGGGCATTCCCTACCGAATCAATTTCAGGGTACGGCTTAAAAACGGGGATACCTTTTCATCCGTGCAGAACTTTATAATATCAGAAGATGCTCCAATTAACCAAACCGCAGAAGTCGCCTCGAATGATCCGTTGAAACTGAAGTGGATTATAAACGCCGGTACAGGCGCCGGAATCTGTCCGCCTGCTTATTCCGGCGGATTACTTTATGTAGCCGTTTACGAGGACTACAGCACCAATAATAAAATAATGGCGCTTGACGGGGCAACGGGTGAGCTGAAATGGCAGTTTCTGACCGATAATCCGGTCAAAAACACAATCTCACTATCAGACGGTCATCTGTTTGCAACCGATGAAGGAGGCATTGCATATTCAATAGATGCCGGCAACGGAGATCTTGCCTGGAAAAAGAGCCTTGGACTCAGCACCTTTCCCCTGCCTGTTAACGGGGGTGTGGTGTATGATGGAATTTACTACTGCGGTTACGGAAATTACCTGTCGGCTCTTGACTGCCACGATGGCCACCTGATATGGAAAAACGATAGCTGGAACGGAGGCGAGGGCACCACCTCAACCATGACAGTATACAGTAATACACTCATTGCCGGGGCTAACTGGCGGGCCCTTTACGGGCACGACCTGCAGACAGGCGCTAAAAAGTGGGAAGTAAGCAGTGACGGCATCCGCTTCTGCAACGGCACAGCCGCATGGGTTGATGACACCCTGTTCTTCGCAGCTGAGAGAGCTATAATCAGGATGGACCCCGCGACCGGGTCAGTATACAAAGTTAATCCCGTCCCCTATGACATGCAGGTTGCTTCCACCCCGCTGGTGACTGACAGGATGATTGTTACAGGAACCTCTGCTGAAGGGCTGGTTGCCTGGGACCGTTATACATCCAAAGAACTCTGGAAGGTGAAGCCGGTCAATTCACTTGTATATACTGCCCCTTATTCAAAACCCCCGGCCTCCACGGTTGAAACCTCCCCCATAGCAATAGGTGACATGATTATCTTCGGTGCCTCTGACGGATACCTGTACGCCGTTGACAGTGGCAACGGAAGGATCAGAAACAAAATAAACCTGGGGGCTCCTGTCTTCAGCAACGCCTGCCTTGAAGGGGACCTTCTGTATGTGGCTGATTTCTCCGGAAATATCTGCTGTTTCCATGCAAATATTGACTAGAACCCCGAATAAATCTCCTGATCCTTATTTTGAAAGGCATTGCACAAAACACTGTCTCCGGCGGGAAGATGCAGAGATGAATTTATTCCATTATTACGGCCGAGGCATTTTCAGTCCACTTCAGTATCGCTGAAATTTCGGCAGTATCAATCCTTGCATCACGGTGGATGAGCAGGTAAGATTTTAGCGGCATTTTACCGGCAGATACTTCATCCCTGATATCACCAAGTAATCCGATCTTTTCACGATCGCTGTAGGCTGCCCATTCTGAAAAATTCAGATACGATCTCCCTTCCTTAATGTGACCTGCGAGCAACCATGAGGATGGAGCCACCTTTGAGTACCAGGGGAGATTTACCTGGTTCGAGTGACAGTCGAAGCATGATTTTCTCAGCTGCGCCAGAACAGGACCGGCAACCAGGCTGTCATTCGCAATGCTTTTTTCGTCTTCCGGTATGTTTCCCGGTATTCCTGACGGGATAAACTGTACAACAATCAGGATCAGCACGAGTGCTGCAATAATGAATTTTATCGCTTTCATAAAGTCGTAAGCTGGGTCAGGGAACTTATTTTTTCAGAAGGTTGTCTGCCATGGATTCTGCCCAAGATTGAAGTACCTTCGTCTCTTCAGGTGACATTTTCATTTCAGGATACTTCTTTACAACTCCCTCGGGGGGCATTTTCTTCTCTTTGAGAACCTTGATGATGTGATCAAGTGTTGCTACCTGGCTGCTTTTTGTCAGATTGGGCAGGCTGTCCCACATGAGTGCCTCTTTTGCATCCTTCGATCTGCCCTGCTCACTGTGGCATCCGTAACATTTGCTGTCGATCACTTTCTTTGCTTCGGCGGTGTAGAATGATCCGCTTTTCTGAATGCTTTTGTTTCCCGGTAAGCCGGGACTCAGGATAAATCCGATAAAGATTACCGGAACGAAAATAGAGAACAGTGTTTTCATGATCAGTTCAGTTTATCCAAAGTTACTAAAATATTCACTTGATTGAAACCTCTTTATCCCATTCAGAACAGGCGGTGGCACGGAGTAGCCGGCAGTTGTAATCCTGTCGCAGCATTCGGCGATTAACCGGGACTACGGTATTCGACAGGGTCCTGATCTGAACGGGGATCAGTGAAGAGTCATCATTATCCGGAGAAGATCAGTCTGTAACATCCCCAAACCCAAAGTAAAGACCAATTCCCAGGAAAGATGCCACAGAGTTAATGTTGGCAAAGACGGAAAAATCGAGGACAATGAAGGGGGCAGCGATTATTTCAGTCCCGAGGCTCATTGAAAGACCCAGAGTTTGTTTTACTTCATCGGATCTGAAGTATTTGCTGAGATGCCATATTGAATTGGGATCATAGTCAGGATTGGGTGTAATTATTTCATTTTCTATTCTGACCAGTGATGGCCCCACCTCTGCACTGAATCTTGGACTCTGACCGGTTCCTGTAAATACCTTGACTAAATTTAAAGATACTACAAGACACTCATCCCTTGGATAAAACAGCGGAGAATAGTCAGAAGGGATATTTTTTGTTTTCCATGAACAAAACTTGAAATCAAGGCTTGAACCCCAGTGGTACTGACTGACATATTTGACTTTCAGGTTAAAGTATCCTCCTTTCATCATATAGCCAAACCCAATTCCTCCGTGAATGACATCTGATCCCCGTGTAACTGGGGCTGATTTAGGTATGGAATCCTGAAACTCCGTAAAGGTTTTTAAAGAGGCAGATTCCCCATCAGGGTAAAAACAGGTTGTCGGTTGTGCCTTAATATTATGAGGCATGATTGAGAAAAGCGCAGTTATTACAATAAACTTAATTATGGTTCTCATGATACCTGAATTAGTTTATTTAATCATGGCTTCCTTCTTTTCGAAACAGTCCTGACAATTACCAAAGTTACTCCTCAAATAAGGCCAAGTCAAATAAATATTCAGGCTGGGAAGATCCATTCACCATCAGGCTGACCGCCTGCGTAAGGTCGCTTGTTCAAATCCGGCTTTCTCCATGCCGCACCTCCTAAAAGAAGAGACCATCACATTCACCTGCCAGGTGCGCGTGATGGTCTCATTATAAATTTTCAGCAAGGATTCTTCCTTACTCTTCAATCAGGTTGCCGCCGGAATATCTCACCTTAAGGCTGACCTCTGAATTGCGTGTAAATTCCTTTGATGTAAGTGTCTGTCCGTTCTGACCGGCATAAACGGTGATGGCAAATTCTTGGCCGTCAAACTTGC
>JAKAXP010000101.1 GCA_021816545.1 Bacteroidota bacterium | reverse complement strand
GGAGGTACTCGATATGCGAACACTTCTCCACCAGCGATGCTTTGTTGCACCTGATCAGCGCATTACAGCCGGCCGACCATTCATCACCGGGCCTGCCGGGAACAGCCATCACATCGCGGTTGTATGAGGCGGCGATGTCTGCTGTTATTAGTGCCCCTCCTTTTATTCCCGACTCCACGATAAGTGTTGCATCCGAAATGCCTGCGATGATGCGGTTTCGCCTGATGAAATTGTTTCGCTCAGGGAGCGTTGAGGATGAAAAATCAGTGACAAGTCCCCCCTTTTCGAGCATCGCCTTTGCTACTCCGGCGTGAACGGAAGGGTAAATTGTCTTCAGCCCGTGACCCAGCACCGCAACGGTAGTGAGCCCCGCCGTCAGCGCTGCCCTGTGTGCGGCGATATCTATACCGTAAGCAAGTCCGCTCACTATCAGCAGCTTCGGAAAGTGTTCCGCCAGCCCTGACACCATTTTCTGGCACAGGTCCCGGCCTTGCTGCGTCGCATGACGCGTACCCACAATGCTCAGTATCATCTGAGAGTCTAGGTCAGCGTTGCCGCGAAAGTAAAAGGTCACGGGAGAGTCCTCGCACTGTTTCAGCCTAACAGGGTAGTCATTGTCAAGGTAGAAGAAGACTCTTATGCCGTTCCTGGTTACGAACTCAGCTTCCCGTTCGGCAGCAGGAAGGTACTCATGGCCTGCCACGGCAGCAGCAAGCGCCTCCCCGATTCCAGGGATCCTGGTCAGACTCCTGAATGACTCCATGAAGACGGCCTCAACACCCCCGGCATATGACACAAGCTTCCGGGCAGTGATGTCGCCAACGCCCGGTATCATACCAAGAGCAATCTTGTAATGAAGAGGGACAGATGACATATTATGAAATATTAGCGAGACACAATAAAGGTACTAAATTCCGGACAATAGCAAGAAGTCCACAGTCTGCAGTCTGCAATCAGCAGCAATTATTACAGTCTGCCGGCTCGTACTGCCAACTGCTGACTGGTACTGCCGACTGTACTATTGCCTCTTGCCTAATGGCTTTCACATGAAATGATATACATTTGTGCCATGCAAATCATTGACACTCATAACCACATATACCTGCCTGAGTTTGATGCTGACCGTGACGAGGCGGTGAGTCGGGCGGCGGATGCCGGGGTCAGGAAGATTATGATGCCCAATATCGACTCCTCTTCAATAGAACCGATGCTGACCGCAGAGGAAAGGTACCCGGGCATATGCCTGCCGATGATGGCTCTTCATCCCACTTCGGTCAGGGGAAATTACCGGGATGAGCTTGATGCCGCTGAGGCAGCACTCCTCAACCATAAATACTATGGCATAGGTGAGACCGGTATTGACCTTTACTGGGACAAAACATTTATAAAGGAGCAGGTAATATCTTTCAGACGCCACCTTGAACTCGCTGAAGAGCACAAACTTCCGGTAGTCATTCATGCACGGGAGTCGCTTGAGCTGATAATTGATGAAATCAGGGCATTCGGAACCGGAAGGGTAAAAGGGGTGTTTCATGCTTTTCCCGGCAATGCCTCCGATGCCCGCCGTGTGACTGAAATGGGATTCATGATTGGGATCGGTGGTGTTGTGACATTCCGCAACGAAAAGCAGAGCGAAGCAGCAATAGCTGCAGGGGTGAGCAATATAGTGCTCGAGACCGATGCACCCTACCTGGCCCCGGTGCCTTTCCGCGGCAAGCGGAACGAGGCTGTGTACCTGACCTACGTGATTGACAAGCTGTCGGAAATACTCGCAATATCACCTGTGGAGGTCGGTGACAGGACAACTGACAATGCCATGAGGCTCTTTAACCTGTAGATGATGGAAAATAACAGATCCGTACTTATTATTTATACCGGGGGAACCATAGGAATGGTCAACGACCCAATATCCGGGACACTGGTGCCAATTGACTTCAGGCATATTTCTGACCAGGTGCCCGAGCTTCGTCGCTTTGGTTTCAGGCTCGAGACGGTGACTTTTGATCCGGTGATTGATTCATCGGAAGTAACACCTGAAATTTGGGTTCGCATTGCCCGTACAATTGAAGAAAACTATGAAGAGTTTGACGGGTTTGTGGTTTTGCACGGCACCGATACAATGGCCTATTCTGCATCGGCGCTCAGTTTCATGCTCCAGGGGCTGGAAAAGCCGGTAATCTTTACCGGTGCCCAGTTACCCATAGGTGTTCTCCGCACTGACGGCAAGGAAAACCTCATCACTGCAATTGAGATTGCTGCGGAACAGGTTGACGGGGTTAGTGTTGTTCCTGAGGTGTGTATATACTTTGAAAACAGGCTGTTGCGCGGCAACAGGACGATCAAGTACAGTGCCGAGCATTTCAATGCATTCGTTTCGCCCAATCTTTCGCCGCTGGCTGAAGCCGGCCTGCAGATCCGTTACAACAGGAATATAATAAGGTATCCGACTGTAAGGCGGCCTCTATCCGTTTCGGGAAAATTTGACACAGGGGTTTCCCTGCTTCGTCTCTTCCCGGGCATAAGGCAGGAGACGGTGCATGCCATCCTTGGAACTTCAGGTTTGCGGGGGATTATCCTTGAGACCTACGGGACCGGAAATGCACCCAGGAATGAGTGGTTCCTCAATGAGCTGAAGTCGTTCATCTCCGGCGGAGGAATAGTGCTGAATGTAACCCAGTGCCAGGCCGGGAGTGTTGAGATGGGGTTATATGAGACCTCGGCAGGGCTCATCAGCGCCGGTGTCATCAGCGGCAGGGACATTACCACCGAGGCTGCGGTGACCAAGATGATGATCCTGCTCGGAACAGGATTACCTGCTGAAAAGGTGTCGTCTCTTCTCTCGAGGCCGCTCTGCGGCGAAATGAGCTGAGGGCGGGCAGCGCCGGACCGCTGTGCGGCGAAATGAGCTGAGGAGAGGTTTCAGCACAGGGCCGCTATGCGGCACAAAGAGCGGAGGGCAGTCTGCTGCAGGCCGCTCTGCGGCGAAATGAGCTGAGGGCGGGCAGTGCCGTGCCAATCTGCTGCGAAATGAGCTAAAGGGGTCAGCGCCGTGCCACTCTCCTGCGAAATGGACTGAGCCTGTTGCCGGAAGGAAAAATTTTGTAAATTGCGGCCGTTTTTTGGAGAGATGCAGGAGTGGTTGAACTGGCTCGCCTGGAAAGCTAGTATACCCCTAAAGGGTATCGGGGGTTCGAATCCCCCTCTCTCCGCAACAATTAAATGAATCCCGCCACCGGCGGGATCATTTATTTTACCGAAGACCCGAAGAGAGCCCGCTCCCGCCCCAATCCTTAATTTTTATTAAATTCAAATCGCCGTTGTACGCTTTCCATTTTTTTATATTTTTGTCCTAATATTCCTATTAATAATCTGACATGATGAAAAGAGTTCTTGTATTTATGGCATTTGCAGCTCTGCTGCTTATCGGTACGTCACAGGCATCACAGGCACAGACCGAACAGACTGCAACAACGCAACAGACCACCGAACAGACACAGGCTGCCACCACGCAGCAACTTGACGAACAGGCGCAAACTGCAGCTCCTGCAGGAGAAGCAGTCCTCCACAAGGAGATCAAGAGACTTTTTATTGAAGGAGGCGCAGGGTTCATGTCATCAATTCTTCTCTGTCTTATTTTTGGTCTTGCAATAGCAATTGAAAGAATACTTTACCTTAACCTGGCAACAACCAACACTGACAAGCTGCTTACAAAAATTGAGAAGTCACTCAAGGAAGAAGGGCTTGATTCAGCAAAAGAAATCTGCCGGAACACAAGGGGACCTGTAGCAAGCATTTTCTACCAGGGTCTTGACAGGGCGCATGAAGGCCCGGAAATGGCAGAGAAAGCCATTGTATCATATGGCGGTGTGCAGGCCGGTCTCCTTGAGAAGAACCTTTCTTGGATTTCTCTTTTCATTGCACTTGCTCCCATGCTCGGGTTCCTCGGAACAGTTATCGGGATGATCCAGGCATTCGATGCAATTGAACAGGCCGGAACCGTATCCGCAACAATCGTTGCCGGCGGTATCAAGGTAGCCCTTATCACCACAGTGTTCGGACTTGTTGTTGCAATCATCCTCCAGGTATTCTACAACTATATTCTTTCAAAAATTGACAGTATCTCCAACCAGATGGAAGATTCCTCAATTTCACTCATGGATATGCTGGTCAAATACGCCCAAAAATAAGCTGCCATGTCAGAAAAGGTAAAACGCTTGTCAACAATCGTCCTGTGGGTCTTTATGGGACTCACAGTGATCTTCGCCATAATCTTCTTCCTTGGCGGTGTGGTTCCGGGTACTGAGGGGACGAGGTATGAAGAACCGAAAATCACCAACTCTTTTATAGTATATGCTTACATCCTGCTTGGAATTACAGTTCTTCTTACCGTATTTTTCTCTGTAAGGAACTTTATAGTTAATCCGAGTAATTTAAAGGGAACACTGATCACGGTGGTTGTAGCCGTTGTGCTTATCGCGCTTGCTGCCCTGATTGCAGACAATACTGTTCTTGACCTTCCTCACTACAAGGGAAAGGATAATGTTCCGCGGACTTTGTTCCTGACGGATGTAGGGCTGTATGTCGGATATTTCCTGCTGGGACTTGCCTTCCTGTCCATTTTATATTCAGTGATATCCAAGAATTTTAAAAAGTAAGCGAATTTCCGCCCTCGCGGAGTAAAATCTTTCCACATGGCAAGAAAAAGAAGGTCAGTACCGGAGATCAATGCAGGCTCAATGGCTGATATTGCATTCCTCCTACTAATATTCTTCCTGGCCGTTACGACGCTGGACACGGATACCGGCCTCATGCGTCAGCTGCCGGCAATCCCTGACCCAAACATTCCTCAGGATGTCAATAAGATCAATGACCGGAATATCCTTGAGGTAAAAGTAAACAAGGACAATATGTTGCTTGTAGAGGGCCAGCTGACAGATTTCAACCGGCTGAGAGAAATTGCCCATAACTTCATTCTTAATCCAAATGACTCTCCAAACATGCCCGAAAAGCACGTGGTAAATATCCCCTTCTTCGGAAATGTTGCCGTCACAAAAGCTGTCATATCATTGCAGAATGATATCGGAACAAAGTATGGCGTATACATTGCTGTGCAGAATGAACTTATTGCTGCAAGGGCAAAGCTCCGTGATGATCTTTCAAGGCAGCAGTTTGGAATGCCGTATGACAAGCTTGATGATGACCGCAGGGGTGCGATTGATGACTTCTTCGAGGTACCGATCTCGGAGGCTGAACCAAAAAGGATAGGAGAATAGAGTTATGGCAAGATTCGTGAAAACCGGCGGAAAAACGGTAAAAGCCATCAGTACTGCGTCACTCCCTGATATAGTCTTCATCGTGCTCTTCTTCTTCATGGCTATCACAACCATGCGCGAGACTGATGTTATGGTAACGGTCAGACTTCCGGAAACCACCGAAGGGAAGGTATTGGAGAAAAAATCCCTTGCAAGTTTCATATTCATCGGAGAACCGTTGGAAAACTTTCAGGCACTTTACGGCGCAGAACCTAAAATACAGCTGAATGACACATACAAAGAGATAGCTGACATCCAGGATTTCATAGCCCAGGAACGTGAACAGCTCAATGAGGCTGACAAGACAAAAATGCTTGTGGTGCTCAAGATCGACAAGGACGCACGTATGGGAATCGTAACAGATGTCAAGCAGGCTCTGAGACGTGCCAGTGCGCTGAAGATAATGTATGCCAGTACGAACGTTGACCGTATAGTCTACGGGCAATAAATAAATTTACCCGGGCCAGGATCATTGTCCTGTTACGGGCTTTAAGAATGAGATGCTGCCACACCTGTGGCAGCTTTTTTTTTTAAACAACTGTATAACATAAGATCCTGCAGTTGCTGCCTATGGATAATTTCAATACTTTTAACTTCCGTTTGCATCAGTACATGCCTGGCCCATAATTCAATTCTACTTATCTCAGGCGGCCGGTCATTAAACATGGCAAACATTATTGAAACGGAAAATTCTTATTTCATAAATGGCGAATAAACTATTCAGAACCAAGTCGCTTCAGCAGATGATGGAGGCGGCATCAGATTCCGAACACGGACTGAAACGTGCGCTCTCTGCAACAAACCTGATATTCATCGGAGTAGGATGCATTGTCGGTACAGGTATTTTTGTAATAACAGGCACAGCAGCTGCCCAGTATGCCGGACCCGCCCTCAGCATCTCCTTCCTGATTTCTGCCATTGTCTGCATGTTTGTGGCACTTTGCTATACCGAGTTCGCCTCGATGATTCCAATCTCAGGAAGCGCCTACTCCTATGCATATACCACCGTCGGTGAATTGCTTGCCTGGTTTATCGGATGGAACCTTGTCCTTGAATATATATTCGGGGCCTCACTGGTTGCCGTGGGATGGTCAGGGTATGTCGTAAGCTTCCTGAAGGACTGGGGTATTGTGATTCCTCCTGAATTAAGCAGTGCACCTCTTGATTACCATGAAGGCTGGATCCAAACAGGAGCCATAATCAATCTTCCTTCCGTCTTCATAGTAGCCCTCATTACCACGGTCCTCGTGTTCGGAATTAAGGAATCGGTCAGGTTCAACAACATAATCGTGATCGTAAAGATTGCGGTGATTCTCCTTTTCATCGGGTTTGGGCTGTCACACATTAATACAGACAATTATGTCCCGTTCATCCCGGAAAACACAGGTATACAGGGCCAGTTCGGCTGGAGCGGCGTTTTCAGGGCTGCGGGAATTATCTTCCTCGCCTTTGTGGGATTTGATGCCGTCTCAACTGTTGCCCAGGAAGCAAAGAATCCGCAGCGCGACATGGCGAAAGGGATTCTGGGGTCACTGATTATAGTTACTGTTCTTTACATCGCCGTTTCACTTGTTCTTACCGGGATGGTAAATTACAGGCTGCTAAATGTACCTGATCCCATCGCAGTCGGTATCGACTCCGCCGGACCGAGCCTGTTCTGGCTGAGGCCCATAATCAAAATAGGCGCTATCGCCGGAATGAGCTCGGTGATACTTGTGCTGATAACCGGGATGCCAAGGATTCTTTATTCGATGTCCAACGACGGACTTCTGCCGCCGGTCCTGGGAAGGGTACACAAAAAATACAGGACTCCTCACATCACAACTATTATCGTCGGATCAGTTATTGCAGTAATCTCCGGGCTCTTCCCCATAGACCTTATCGGCGAACTTGTATCAATAGGCACCCTCCTTGCTTTTGCAATGGTTTGCGTAAGTATACTGATTCTCAGAATAAGACGGCCGGAAATGAACCGTCCGTTCAAAACGCCGCTTGTATGGTTTGTTGCCATTGCCGGTGCGGCAGGGTGTCTTTACCTTATGACTTCCCTTCCTGTAACAACCTGGGAGAGGCTTGGTATATGGACAGTGATCGGCCTCCTTATCTATTTCCTCTACGGGAAGAAGCACAGCAAACTGAATGTCTGAACTCAATAAAAGTATATGGCCAACAATTTCTTTGCAAAAAAATCGGTTGAGGAGCTGATCGCCCAGACAGAAGAAGGCGACCATAAGCTGAAAAGGGCCCTCGGTTCATTTGACCTGGTCCTGTTAGGTATAGGTGCCATAATCGGCACCGGCATCTTTGTCCTTACCGGGGTGGGAGCTGCTCTCCATGCCGGTCCGGCAATTACAGTATCCTTCGGGGTATCGGCAATCGCATGCGTTTTCGCTGCCCTGTGCTATGCTGAATTCGCTTCAATAATTCCCGTAAGCGGAAGCGCCTATACCTATGCCTATGCAACAATTGGCGAGCTTCTGGCGTGGATAATCGGATGGGATCTGATTCTCGAATATGCAGTTTGTTCAATCACCGTGGCAATAGGCTGGTCAGGTTACCTGGTGAACCTGCTCGCCGGGATGGGCATCATTATTCCTGCATGGATGTGTAATCCTCCGTTCAACCTGCCTGCCTTTATCATTGTCTCACTGATAACTACCCTGCTTGTTATAGGCATCAGGGAAAGCGCAAAATTCAACAATGTGATTGTGATCGTCAAGCTGGCCGTTATACTTTTCTTTATAATATTCGGAGCCTCTTTTATCAGGCCTG
>JAKAXP010000100.1 GCA_021816545.1 Bacteroidota bacterium | reverse complement strand
TCTCAAGGATGACAGCAAGTGTATCAGGTGTCAGCGCTGCGTCCGCACATGTGCCCAGTTGCAGCATGTTTCTGCAATTGCGGTTGCGAACAAGGGAGCCCATATGAAGATCTCCTCATTCCATGACAGGCCGATGAGCCACGTGGTGTGTACCAACTGCGGACAGTGCGTGAACAGGTGCCCGACGGGTGCACTTACCGAAAAAACATATATTGACCAGGTTTGGGATGCCATCTATGATCCGGATAAGCATGTGGTTGTGCAGACAGCACCGGCAGTCAGGGTAGCACTTGGCGAGGATCTCGGCTATGACCCGGGCGAAAGGGTCACAGGCAAGATGGTCACCGCACTTCGCCAGCTTGGATTTGATTCAATACTTGACACTGATTTCACGGCAGACCTTACAATTATTGAGGAAGGCACCGAGCTGCTTACCAGACTGAAGAAAGTACTGGTTGAGAAGGACAAGAACACAGCACTGCCGATGTTCACCTCCTGCTCTCCGGGATGGATCAAATTCATTGAACACAAGTACCCGCACATGCTCTCCAACCTGTCTACATGCAAATCGCCGCAGCAGATGTTCGGAGCATTGGCCAAGACCTTCTATGCCCAGAAGAGGAATATAGACCCTGCCAAAGTTGTTTCAGTGTCTATTATGCCCTGCACTGCGAAGAAGTACGAGGCTGACAGGCCGGAGATGAGGTCAAGTGGTTACAAAGACATCGATTTTGTACTCACCACCCGTGAACTGGCTGTGATGATCAAGCAGGCAGGTATAGACTTCCGCACCCTCGAGCCGTCAAATTATGATTCAATTATGGGAACATCCACAGGCGCCGCAGTCATTTTCGGAGCCACCGGCGGTGTTATGGAAGCAGCCCTGCGTACGGCATACGAGCTTGTAACCGGCAAGCCGGTACCCTTTACAAACCTGAATATCACTCCTGTCCGCGGTATGGAAGGAGTCAAGGAAGCCACGGTTAAGATTGAAGGCACAACAGAGGAGTGGAGATTCCTCGAAGGAGCTGAACTGAAGGTGGCAATTGCACACGGTCTTGTCAATGCAAACAAGGTTGCGAAGGCAGTGAGCACAGGCAAGGCATCATATCACTTCATAGAGATCATGGCCTGCCCGGGCGGATGCATAGGCGGTGGCGGACAGCCGATACCCACCAACGTTGCAATACGCCAGAAGCGTATGGATGCAATCTACTCGGAGGATATTCATATGGACCTCAGGAAATCACATGAGAATCCAGAGGTGGTTGCAATCTATAAGGAGTTCCTCGAGAAACCCAACGGCCATAAGTCGCATGAACTCCTCCATACCCACTACATCGAGAGGGAATCTTATTAATTGATTTACCGATAATCATTTGTGCAGAGACGCTGACTTCAGCGTCTCTGCCTGTTTTTATCAGTTCCCTGTTCCCGGATTCACCTCTCAGGGAAAAAATCGTGTTGTTTTCCTGTTTTTCAGCAGAAAAGTTGGCTGCTAAGGAGTTTTTTGCCATTTTTAGAAAATCGGGCAAATACTGGCTTTTGCTGACAGATATTTGAGTTTTAATGAATCCTGGAACTGCTTACACACTAACCAAAACTCCTGATCCATAATGCATAAGTTAAACGATTTCCTTGTGATGCTCGACGGCTACCTGGGCGGGCATGTCTGGTTCATGGTGCTGCTTATCGGCACCGGACTTTTCTTCACGATTTACCTTGGTTTTCCGCAGATACGCTATTTCAGGCATGCCATCAGGATCACGAAAGGAAAATATGATCACTCTCATGACGTGGGTGACACCTCGCACTTTCAGGCACTTTCAACGGCCCTTTCAGGAACTGTCGGAACAGGAAACATTGCCGGTGTGGCGCTGGCTATTCACCTCGGAGGCCCGGCAGCCCTCTTCTGGATGCTGCTTACAGCCGCGATCGGGATGTGTACAAAGATGGTAGAGGTTTCAATATCACACAAGTACAGGGATATACTCCCTGACGGCAGTGTCTCCGGAGGGCCGATGTATTACATGAAAAAGCGGCTGAACATAACCACCCGCAAGGGAAAGGTTCTGAAGACCGGTCTTATCCTTGGAAGCTTTTTTGCCGGAGCAACTATCCTTTGTTCATTCGGAACCGGAAGTCTTCCGCAGATTAACAGCATCTCCAATGCTGTCTTTACAACTTTCGGTGTGAAACACATTATAACAGGTGCAATTCTTTCCGTGCTGCTTGCACTGATCATTATAGGGGGAATCAAGCGCATAGCAAAAGTCACTTCTGTGATGGTACCGTTTATGGCTATACTTTATCTTATTGGAGCCCTGATCGTAATTTTTTCCAATTACCAGAATATTCTCCCCTCACTTGGAGCCATTTTCGGTGATGCCTTTACAGGTTCAGCCGCTGCAGGAGGTTTCCTTGGCGCCACCTTTGCATTTGCAATGAACAGGGGCGTCAACAGGGGGCTCTTCTCCAACGAATCAGGCCAGGGTTCAGCCCCGATAGCCCACTCTGCTGCCCGTGCCCCTGAACCTGTCTCCGAAGGTATGGTGGCCCTCCTGGAACCGTTTATTGATACAATCTGTATCTGTACTCTGACAGGTCTTGTGGTTCTTTCGTCCGGAGCCTGGAACACGAAAACCGAAAACCATTTCCAGACAACTGACATGCAGTATGTTGTGGGCTCTTATGACGACAGCAGGAGCGAGGATGTGGCCAAACTGGGTGATCATGTTCGCGGCAAAGCACCGCTGCCGCTCTTTACCGGCAAGCTTGAGGTGGAAAACGGAGTGGTGAAGACTGAGGGTGTCTCCCTTATCCACGCACGCTCACTTGCTGAGAATGTGAGATACTCAGCGGGGAATACTCCGTTCACAGGGATGCTTGAGGTAAGTAACGGGAAACTTGCCAATCCTGCTGCCTTTGACATAGTGGGCGAATCACTGATTCACAGCGCCCCTATGACGACTTTTGCCTTCAGCAGGAGCATAATGAAGGGATGGGGAAAATACATAGTCGCCTTCGGCCTTCTCCTGTTTGCCTTCTCCACAGCCATTTCCTGGTCTTACTATGGCGACAGGGCAGTGACATTCCTTGCCGGGCCGAAGTATGTAATCTGGTACCGTGTCATCTTCGTGGCGGCATTCTTCGTTGCCTCCTTTACTGACACTACAATCATCTGGTCCCTCTCATACATCGCAATAGTGCTCATGGCTGTGCCAAACCTTGTAGGGATACTCATCCTTCGCAAGGAGATGAAGCAGAGTGTAAAGGATTACTGGCTGACTTTCGGGAAGCAATACCCTGATGAGAAGATCTCCTGGAAGATGCTTAAAAGGTTTGGCGGCCAGCAGCCATAAGAGTGGCGCCTGAAGGCGAAAATCTGCTACCTTTGATATCTCAACAACCAACATCATGAGAAACCTCAGTCTTATTGTGGCGGTGGCAATTGTACTGCTGCCGGTATTCAGTATCAGTGGTCAGTCACAGGAAAACTGTTCAGTCCTGATGAAAACCATCGGTGAAAGGTATGTAGGAGAGTGCAGCAAGGGACTTGCCCACGGTGACGGTGAGGCATGGGGAACAGACCATTACATTGGTGCTTTTAAGAAAGGGTTGCCGCAGGGGAAGGGCATTTACAATTATGCAGACGGTTCCGTCTATGAGGGAATGTGGTTAAAGGGACTCAGGCACGGCACCGGGAAATACACATTCAGATACAGGGGTTCAGATTCAATCCAGGAAGGTCAGTGGGTTGACGACAAATTCATAGGCAAGAAGGAGGATGTTCAGGGTTACAAGTTAATTACCCAGAGAGCCGTCGAGCGTTATAAGGTTTACAGGATTTCTGACGGCAACGAGATACGGGTACACCTCAGGCCAATCGCCTCAGGCACACTTGATGTAACCAATCTCCAGATAACGGGATCATCAGGGATTGAGACTGAATTCCTTAACTCACAGATGGAATTCAGGAACTGCGAATATCCTTTCAGGCTGCGGGTCACCTTTAACAAGTGGAGCAAACTGAAGACTGTCAGGGTGGATACCTCGCTTGAACTGGAGATACTCAGGCCTGGTATATGGCTTGTTGAAATAGGTGCCTGATTACTCCCTGTCCGGCATCGGGGGATAGAGATCCTCAACTTTCACCGCATTGTCATTTTCGGTGGTCACCTCTATGATTACCTCCTCGGCCTTGTTCCTGAAATAGAGCAGGAAAGCCAGAATCGGCATGACAGGTGTCACAAGGCCTCCTGTCAGTGCACTCAGGCCTATATAAACCGGGTTACGTGCCATTTCGAGCATCGTGCCGGCTTCCTCGGGATTTGTGATTGATTTTATGAATGATCCGGTGAACGGAAGCATCACGAGGGCACCAAGTACCATGGCAACAACAACCATAATGAGTATCACCACGACTACCCAGCCCATGTTTGGCCAGAGGTTCCGGTGGGCAAGCCTGAATGAACGTGAAAGCATCTCCATCGGATTTCGGGTCTCGGTCAGTGCCACAGGCATTACAAAGAGTCCGACTGTAATCATGTAGAAGAGTGCAAAGAGCCCCGGCAGGACGAGGAGCACAATGCCGACAGACACCATGATCACGGTCAGTATACCGAATATTACCATAGCAACCAGGTAGGGTACCAGGGCAACAAGAGATTTCCTGAGAAGTGACTGCAGGAATTCCGGCTCACCGGCAGGCTTCTCAAGGACCCATGCATGGAGGAGAACACTTATTATGAGTGAAACCAGTATGGTAAGCGCATAGGGTCCGGCAAATCCCTTCATCTTTTCAAGCATCTCAACAGGATCGGTGGTTGTCTGAAGTGATGCAAGGTCAATGCCTGAAATAAACAGGGATGAAAGAAGTGAGCCGACCACTGAAATCAGGTAGAGCCCCACGAAGTATTTCTTGTAGAAGCTCCAGAGTTTGTTGAATGCACTGTCAAGATCGACAGCCCCGGCAAGAGGATGGTTCTGATAGGTGTTCATTGCAGCTTTTTTTGAGATTGGAAAATTCCAGGGTAAAACTATGAAAAAATCAGTTAAGTATCTCAAGCATCTCATTTATGTCAAGATCGCCCAGCGGGTTATTCGCTTCGATAAAGGCATCAGCCAGCCGTGATTTCCGCTCCTGCAGACGCTGGATTTTCTCCTCAATGGTATTGCCGGAGATATACCGGTAAACGAATACTCTCTTTTCCTGGCCTATCCTGTGTGCCCTGCTTAGTGCCTGTATTTCGGAGGCCGGATTCCACCAGGGGTCAAGTATGAAGACATAGTCGGCCTCGGTAAGGTTCAGACCTATACCTCCGGCTTTGAGTGAAATGAGAAATACCCTGATGTTTTCGTTGTTCCTGAAGTTCCCGATTACCTTACCCCTTTCCCTGGTTGAACCGGTGAGCATTGTGTAGCCGATGCCATTCTTTTCGAGCCAGCCGGGGAAAAGCTCCAGGTGTTTCACAAACGACGAGAATATCAGTATGCGGTGCCCTTCCGCCACAACGTTCATGATGTTGTGGGTGACAGCGTCAAACTTTCCTGACCCGCCGCTGTAGTTCTCATCGGTCATGACCGGATGGTTGGCAAGCTGTCTCAGTCTCATGAGCCCCTGCAGTACAATGATTGCCGACTTCTCAATACCCATTGACTCAATGTTCTCAAGTATTGCATTGCGTACGGCTGATTTTTCCTTCTCGTACACTGTGGCCTGTTCCTCTGACATATCACATTGGATGACTTGCTCGGTCACAGGGGGCAGTTCCTTTACAACCATCTCCTTGGTACGGCGCATTATGAACGGCTGTATGATCCTCCTCAGCCTGGCCTCCTTCTCCTCCTCGTAGTTCTTTTCAATGGGCCTGGCAAACTCCCTCCTGAAGAATGCCAGTGAACCAAGAAGACCGGGATTGACAAAGTTTAGCTGTGTCCATAGGTCGGTGAGGGAGTTTTCCACAGGTGTTCCGGTGAGGACAAGCCTGTGCTCAGCCCTGAGCCGCATAACTGACCTGTAGAGATGGGAGGATGGGTTCTTGATATGCTGGCTTTCATCCAGTACCACGTAGAAGAAGCTGATACTGGTGAAGAGTTCTATGTCCTGCCGAACAGTATGGTAGCTTGACAGTATAATGTCATAAGCGGTGAAGTGTGAAGCTGTCCGGTGCCTTGCTGCTCCGTAGTGGATCAGGGTTTTCATTGACGGGCAGAACCGGCGTATCTCGTTGTGCCAGTTATGACAGAGTGAGGCAGGTACTATTATCAGAGAAGTTGCCGGTGGTCTGTCTGCACCGAAAAGGGTAAGCTGACTTCCGCCGGGATTCTCCCCCTGATCAGCATCATTCCCTGTGCTGACGCTGCCGGCTTTCATCTTCTCCCTGTTCCACATCAGGAGCGCGATTGTCTGCAGTGTCTTTCCAAGTCCCATGTCATCGGCCAGGCATCCGCCGAGATTGTTTGACTGCAGGAAATGGAGCCAGCTCATCCCTTCAACCTGGTATGGCCTGAGGTTGGCGTTAAGTCCTACGGGCACATCGAGCAGCGTTAATTTATCAGGCATTACAAGCTTCTCAAGCCGGGCACATGTGTCGCATTCTTCGCCGGACATTGCTTCGCTGAAAATGCTGAAATGCTGTTTGTGAAGCAGAAGGTCGTCGTTGCTGTCCTTTCCCATCTCAAACAGTCCACGGTAACGTGTGAACCATTCCTCCGGAAGCAGGGCTACCGTTCCGTCTGGCAGGACATATTCCCGGATGCCGTCGAGAATATTCTTCCTGAACCTCGTAAATGGTATCGTGAAAGGCCCTATTGTCACCACCGCCTTAAGGTCAAACCAGTCATTGATCACCTGGTGACTTATCTTTATCTCAACGCGGTAAAGCGAATAAGGCCTGTCAAGGCTCCCGGTACGGATTATGAGTCCTGCGTGCTCCAGTTTTTCGCGGTTGTAAGCGACCGTCTCAAGCAGGTCATACAATGCATCCGCCTCATCTTCCCTTGATCCGGGGGTAATGAAGTTGATGCCGTCATCGCTTGTCAGGCCTGCTTCGTCAAGGGCAGCAATACACCTCCTCTCCCAGTCAAAATCGCGCTCCTTTCTCAGGAAAAGGAATTCTCCGCCATGACTGCTGAAAGAAGTGAAATGACTTATCTCGTCAGGGGAATAGACGTCACTGCTGTCATACCTGAATTTCAGGATGGCTGCCGGAATGCCTGCAACGGTCCGCTCCACGGTAAGGAACGCCTTCTTCTCTGCCTCTGCATGAGTGGTTGAAAAACCTGTACCCGTGACCCTGTGACTGTTGATCACCTGCAACACGAACGTTGAGAAATATTTCTCAACTGTATTTTCTGGTATGATTATCCTGTCACGTGTCAGGAAGGGTTTGAGTTTCGCACCTTCAATACCCGTGATGAAGTGGACAGAGTGCCCTGTCCTTATGATGCAGGGCCTGTTGGATAGTATCTCCACCTGATGGCTGCGGAGGCTGACTGGTCTTCCGGCAGCCTCCACTGTCAGGCTGTAGCTGGTTGTTCCGGGGGTACGGTCGAACCTGAAGACAGGGTTGGCCTGTCCGGGATTAATTGTAAGCCTGTCCTCCTCGTGCAGGGAGTTGACTCCGGTCTTCTGCAGGAAAACAGGTATTTCCTCATTAAGTGCTATCTGGAGGCACTGCGATATCCTCGACTCCACGTAAGGCTTTATCAGTTCCCCGAACTCCTTCTCGGATACATTCTCAATGAACTCCTTCACATTCCGGTGCTTCGAGAAGAGTTTGAACAGGTTACGGTCAGAGTATTCGTTAACCAGCCTGACCGCTTCCTTTTCCTCATTGTCGAGACCTGCAAGAGTGATGCTGTTGGGAAACGGGGAGAGCGCTTCGCCCGGGGAGAAGTATTCGCGGCCTGCAATCTTCTCGAGCATATAGGGCATAAGTACTGTCCCCCACCTGCGGTGCTGGGTCAGTATCAGTGCAAAGAGTCTTTCACGCGTTCCGGAAAAGTGGGGCTGCATCGGTAAAAAGAAATAAACATGCAATTTTCAAATTCCCCGGGTAAAATCAAATAGCCTTCCGCAAATAATTATTTATGCATGTCAGTTTATTTGTCCCGTAATAC
>JAKAXP010000099.1 GCA_021816545.1 Bacteroidota bacterium | reverse complement strand
GTTCTTCTCAAACCTTGGAGACAACGCCATCAATGATGAGATAAAGCTTAACGTTAAGCTCGTTTTGAACTAATTCCTGCCTGGTTTCATCACCAGCGCGGTAGCTGTGACCTGGTCCCCGGGTCATAGTTTTACCGTATTTTTTTTATCAGTATGTCAATGTATCAGCATTCGCCATCTCAATGAATGAGAGGTATATGAGCTTTGCCACATCCTCCATGATCTCGGGGGTGACAGCTGTTTCGTCATCGCCGGGCAGGTGATAATAAACCGGCTTCACACCGTCGGTGGTTGATATATTCATAGTCCGGTACCCGTCAGCAAGAAAGACAAGACCGTCGCTTCGGGGCCTGCCGTAAAACATTCCTCCGGAGGTTGACACCCTCATGGGCCTGTGGATGTATGTGCTATTGGCTTTTTTGAAGTATTCTGTAAGCCCCTTGCATGTCTCCGATGCACTGACCCCCAGGCCGGTACCGTTTCCCACCATGTCAAGGTTGATATAGGTGACTGTCTTCTCCTTCGGGAAAATCGGGTTCTTCGTGTAGAATTTGCTTCCCAGGAGCCCGACCTCTTCACCACCGATGAGAAGGAACAGTACTGTGCGCTTAAGTTTGATGCCTGATGCGGCCAGTGCCTTTGCGGCAGCCATAATGTCAATTACACCGCTGGCATTGTCAAACCCGCCGGCAACGAGCAGTCCGCCCGCATTGCCTACCGCATCAAGATGACCCCCGATGATGATAACCTCATCCTTGAGCATCGGGTCGGACCCCTCTATCATCCCGACCACATTGCATGTCTTCCCTTCAGGGTGACGGGTGGTGTTTGCCTTCATCGTAACTGTTTTTCCTGTGGCAAAGGATGCCGGTTTGAAAGTCTTGTCCACCTGGTCAAGAAGTGTTTTGTTGTCCTTCCCGAGGCCGGCAAAGATGTCTGCCAGCGGTTCGGGTCCGATGCCGGTTACAACCATGCTCTCAATATATGAGATGTTCGGGTTTGCGCTGTTGCCGTCAATGTAAAGCATGCCTATGGCGCCGTGTTTTGCAGCGTTCTCGGCCTTGTACTGGTGGTAGCAGTATCTTACCCACTTTGCATATTCCGGATCACGCACGTCCTTAAAGGGAACATCGCGGTTCATCAGCACGATCTTGCCCTTTACATCCACGTTTTTGTAATCGTCGTAGTTAAGCTCCGGGGCTGTGGTGCCGTAGCCGACCCATACAACCTCGGCGGTCACTTCGCCGTTACCTGAGTTCATTCCGGGATAAAAGTCGGCCGGGGCGGAATAACCCTTTTTGATTACTGACCCGTCTTTCTGGGGAAGGTGAAGCTGCAGTGATCCGATCTCATTGACAACAGTGTACGGGTGGTCAAACCATTGGAAGTATGATCCGTTGTCGCCGGCAGGTTTGATGCCCCATTCGCTGAATTTCCCTGCCATCCATTCGGCGGAAGCTATATATTCCGGGGTACCGGCGAGGCGGCCGTTGTACTTAGGCGAGCAGATCTCAGCCATCCATCCGGCAATCTCTTCGCTGCTTATGGAGTGAAAGTGCTTCAGAAGCAGCAGTTCATCAGTGCTCTGTGCATCAGACGGCACCGCGGTACTGATACCGAGGGTCAGCACCAGAAGAAGGGAAGCGAATCTCATTTGTTTCAGGTCTTAATAATTCTTACTTCACAAATGTATTGTTTTCGGTTAAAGAATTGCAGCAGGTGTGTTGTTCAGCATAGTCTTATCCCGTAAAGGAAGGTATCCGGTTATAGCGGAGATGTGGGCCCGGGTGACCTTTAAGCGTTAATCCGCCGGGGATGATGGCATTAATGTCATTCAACGAGAATCTCGTCGCAGAAAATCCAGGAGGGCATTCCTGCTCCCCGGTGCCATTCAGGGCATTTTTTCAGTGAAACAGCGGTGATTCTTATTTTACTCGCAGCAGTTTGGGGAAAGTCAAATTGCATATAAACAGGAGTAATGTCCTGGTCAAACCGGATTGTCGGATATTTGCGTGAAGCTACGGCTATAAAATTCCTCCCGTCAGCTGAGACCTCAATTTTAACCTCCTCCGGCAGAAAAATCCACGATACATGATCGCACAGAAAGTTCATGCTGACACGGCTGACATTAACCGGTGACGGGGTACTGATTTCTAGGATCATGTCTTCGCCCTGGTAGCCCAGCCATCCTGATGAGAAGGTTCTTCCGCCAAAGATTCCGTCGGCCAGGCAGGCGGCACCCATATCAGCGTATCCCGGATCGATTGGAGTAAGTGACCTGATGTACTCCGGCCTCGCCTTGTTGTTCCTGATTGCCATTCCTGTCAGCCTCATTACATGATCGCGGTACTCCTTAACCGTGTATCCGTGCTCACTGATAGTTTCTATGCCGGTCTTTTCACTGTTTTCCACGAACCTGTCAAGCGATTCGATCATCCCCTCATTCAATTTCTTCTCTCCGCCTGAATAGGTGATGAAGGAGAGGGCTGAATCGCCCGCATTCAGGGCATAGTCGAGCCAGGCAAAATCAACCGGCATCCTTGCCCGGAGTACTCTTGACAGGATTGTGCTGTCGTTTGCGGCAGCCTGCTCTGCCATATCCATCTGGTCCCTGTACTGACTGACAAGATCGCGCGTAAGAAAAGTGCTGAAGTAGTATGACGGTAGGCCGTAGATATCAAGGTTTTGCCTGGCTGCCGCTTTTTGCATTGCATCATGCGACAGGTCGAAGTACTTCCTTATGAAGGGGGCTGCGGCACCATAATAGGTCCCGATAAAGCGGTTGATCAGGGAGTCTCCGTCGAGATCGGGATTCCACAGGAGCTTTGAAATATAGTATTGCTTCAGTTCGGTAAGGTCAGACCATGAACCGCCGCTTCCCTGCTGGAACATCATCGGGATGCCGTACTGCCTGAACAACTGAATGTTTGGCTGAATCGTACGGAAATTCGGGAACGGCGAAAGGTAGGTACGGAACTGCACCACATAATCCCACATGAAGATATTGTGGGTAAGCCTGCTCCAGTCAGAAAGGTCTTTCACAAATCCGGCACTCCTGGGATCATCTGCCAGGGGCATGCTGCGGTTGCATTCTATCGAGCAGAACATGATGTTGACGTTTGATGCCGGAACGATATTCCGGGGAGCCTGGCGGGTGAACTGGTAGGCCAGCGTGGATATCTGTCTTTCGGGGAATTTTTCCGCTATCCTGTTGGCCATCTCTACATACACCCCGGAAACAGATCCGTACTTTTCGTAAAGCTTTTTGCAGTCATCACATTCACAGTAATTGATACAGTCATTCTGGGAGACAGACCAATAGGTTTTATCCGGGTCCTCAGCAATCAGTTTCCCGAGGTTTTCAGTCAGGATACTTATCACCTCCGGGTTGCTCAGGCACAGCTGCCCGTCGCGTATGCGGCGGCCGTTGACCAGTGAAAAATACTCAGGGTGGGAGGCGAAGTATTCTGAAGGGGGCAGCAGCCGGGGGAAAGTGTGTACAAACATTCCCCAGTCGTCGAAGGTGCTCAGTCTGTTCCAGTCCGTGAAGGGGATGCTGTTACGACCTGGGAAATGAGCCACCCTGAAGGAAAATGCCGGTTCACTGACCCTATGAACAGGGGGTATTTCAATCCTTCGCGCCTGCGGGATATATTCCTCATCTGAAGTGAATCTCAGGCATCCTGCGAATTCCTCCAGGAATGCATATACTGCATACAGGTCTGACTGCCCGTTGTTGCCGGCAAGGATGAGCTTATTACCGTCAGAAACCACCAGGAACCCGTCTTTGCTGAGTCCGTTAACCTCTTTCAGGATGGTGCTGTCAGTAATTCCTGACCGGCCGATAAATATTGTTCCGTGATTTTTGGCTTCATCCCCGGCCTTAAGCAGAGGTTCCGAAGTGACCAGGTAAAAATATTTCTCAAGCTCTGAAACAGCCTTCAGTGTAAGGCTGTCAGGCTCTTCTCCGGCAACAATATGGTATTTGTGTCCTGGTTGAAGGATGAACTTTTTGCCGCCTGTACATGATACGGTAATTGCATTCACTGTCAGTATAAGCGTGATAAGTCTCAGCCAGCCGGATACCTGGTTTCTTGCTTTCATTTCAGGTCAGATTGTATTGCAACTTATGAAAAAAGAACAGTTTTACGGGTCGGCCATGACAAGAGTTTTTGTAATATTCGCAAATTGTGGCAAATATTGTAAGATAAAACAGCCGTCATGGGTATTGATATCATAAAGAAGCACCCGGGGAGCCTGGTGACCAGGAAGTTCCTGTTGCCATTCATACTGGTGACAAGTCTTTTTTTCCTGTGGGGTGTTGCGCACAGTCTGCTTGATGTCCTGAACAAGCATTTCCAGGATATCCTGGGGATCACCAAGGCCCGGTCAGGGCTTGTCCAGGCTGCGCTGTACGGAGGTTATTTCATCATGGCCATACCGGCAGGGATGTTCATGAACAGGCTGGGTTACAAGAGGGGCATTGTCATGGGATTACTCCTGTATGCAGCAGGAGCACTGCTTTTCTGGCCTGCCACATTCATACAGACATTTGAATTCACCCTGCTCTGCCTGTTCATTATCGCATGCGGACTTACGTTCCTTGAAACCGCCGCAAATCCGTATTCAAGCGTTCTGGGACCGAAGGAGACCTCCGAGCAGAGGCTTACCCTGTCACAGTCATTCAACGGCCTGGGATGGATCATCGGTCCTGCTCTGGGCGGCATGCTGATCCTGGGTGGAGGTGGAGATGGCGGTGACGGAGCAAACAAGTTTTCTTCCATGGCATTGCCCTATATGCTGATAGGAGGGGTGGTGCTGGTGGTTGCATTTATGTTCATCATAACCCGGATGCCTGACATCCATGAGGGGGAGCATGATTCGCACGGCGACAGGGGCACGTATGGAGGGTTGCTTCGCGTGAAGCACTTCAGGTATGCGGTAATCGCACAGTTCCTCTATGTGGCGGCGCAGACGGGGATAAACAGCTTTTTCATAAACTACGTGGTTGAGACCATGCCGGGCTTTTCGCCCGAGAAGGCTGCTTACCTGCTTTCACTCGGGTTTGTCTTCTTCATGTCAGGCAGGTTCCTTGGCTCGCTGTTCATGAGCTGGTTCAGCCCCCGGCAGATGCTGGGTATTTACGCCCTGATCAATACCCTTGCAATGGTACTGGTGATTCTTGGCCTGGGGTGGACCTCGCTGGTTGCCCTTTACCTGAATTACTTCTGCATGTCAATCATGTTCCCGACGATCTTTGCCCTTGGACTGAAGGACCTGGGAGGGATGACCAAGAAGGGATCATCGGTTCTTGTAATGACCATTGTGGGTGGTGCCGTCTGCCCTGTTATTATGGGCCGGATCGCCGATATATCGGGGATGGCAATCGGTTTTGTGGTACCTCTTGTCTGTTTCGCGTTTATCGCATGGTATGCCTTTTACAGGGCGAAGAGTGATATAAATATTTCAAAATAGGATTATTCGCATGTTTAGAAATGAAACATTTATAGTATGTTTTACGTTGCTTTTAGTTTCAGGTATTTGCAGCGGACAGAAGACATGGTGGGGAGAGATTGCATGTTCAGCCGGCGGTGGTGGCAATGATATATTCAGGTTTCAGGAGCTTGTGGGAGCAGGGTCTGTTACCGGGCAGGGTTACTGGACTGCAGGTCTGGAGACGAGGAGGCTTTTCGGTGATCACTTCAGTGTGGAGACGGGGTTTCTTTACTCGCACCAGTATTATTTTACCTCTCCGGCCCCAGGGATTGAAGGAGATGATATTCACGGATCATTTGGCCTGGTTACTGCTCCGGTAACTGCGCGGATTGATTTCCTGAAGTGGTTCTTTGCGGATGCCGGTGTGGTGTTTGCGGTTCAGACATCTTTTTCCGATATAGACAATATGACGGGGCTTGGCGCCATGCTGGGAGCCGGCATTCAGTACCGGTTCAAATCCGATATTTTTATCAGGTTGAGAGCCTATGCAACGCAATACGGGTTACTGCATTTCATGCCTGAGGATTATCCCCGGACGATGCTGAATTCCGGTGTGACGCTGGGTGTGGGATACAGGTTCATCCGCCTGGGCAGTTGCAACTGTCCGGATGATAAAAATCCTGTGAGAAAATTTCGCTGATTCCTGGTTCAGATATTCCGGGAAATTTTCTAAATTCATGGTCCGGAAGTCTGAAATACAACAGGATCTGTAATATGGTAAATTTGACATTTTCATCCGGCCTGGTGCCCTGGCGCCTCACCGCACTTTTACTGTCACTTGTTTCACCCTTCATTTTATCAGGCCAGTTCCAGAGAGAAGAGGCCACTCAATATTCCTCACGGTCTGATGGTTTTGACCCGGTGAAGCTCTCCGTTGATCAGAGTCAGGAAGGTACTCTGAAATTCATTGCGACAAATGAGACTTTTTATCCGTTCATTGTGAAGATAGACTTCAGGAAGATGGATAATTTCACTACACCTTACCGGACAAGAGAAGCCTTTGTGAAATACGGGAAGAATTTCCTTTTCGACCTGAAGGTCAGGGATCCCGAGTCAGGCTACAATCTTGATTATAATTTCTCATATGTTCTCGGGCGGCCGGATGATGTGAGTGAGCCTGACTTTGTCTACCTTGTCCCCCTTAAACCCGGATCTGTTCCTGTTGCCGGAAAGGCTGGGGGAGCAGGCATCACAGACTCATTCTCTCTTCAGAAAGGGGACACTGTTTACTGCTGCAGGAAGGGGACGGTGACTGCCCTTCCCGGGGACACGCGCAACATATTCAGGATTTCAGAAAAAAATGCACTGGAGATATTGCATGATGACGGGACAATTATGATATACAGCGGTCTCTCCGGAGGGGCAATTGGTCTTACGCCGGGTATGACTGTTTATCCGGGAGACCCGGTTGTGGTTGCAACAGAAAATACTACACTGATTCTTCATGTTGTGGCCCTGGTTCAGGCTGAAAAGCTTCCCTCGCTGCCGATTCAATATGCTGTTGACGAGACTTCGGGGGCACAATATTCCCGGATTGAAGGGAGGTTTGCGGCAATTCACCCTGAAAGTCTTATAATTAAGGAAATGACGCCCAGGGAGATCAAGCAGAGGGAGAAGAAAATGGAGAAGAAACGCTGAGCAATTGTAGTTACTCTTCCGCCACCTCGTTTACAAGTTTCCTGGCTTCAGCCCACTTGTCTTCAGGCATGCGAGCCCCGATCACCTCAATCACCTTGCCTGCGAGTATTGAGCCGAATATTCCACATTTGTCGAGGCTGAATCCGTTGGAGAAGCCGTAGAGGAAACCGGCAGCGTAGAGGTCACCTGCCCCGGTGGTATCAATGGCATTCACCTTCAATGCTTCGACCCTGATGACTTCGTCTCCCCTTTTGATCCATGAGCCGTCAGGTCCTGTTTTAACAACAGCTATTTCGCATTTGCCGGCTATTGCATCAAGAGCCTCTCTTGGTTCCATTCCTGTAAAGGCGCGGGCCTCGTCCTCGTTGGCGAAGACGATATCAACGTAGTCGCGTATTATCCTTTCGAATGACGGCAGCAACTGGGTAACAACGTTGTAGCTGGCCAGGTCAAGTGCCACGCACATATCGTTTTTCTTTGCCATCCGGCATGCCTGTTCCACTAGGGGAAGGTTAAAGATGAGGTAGCCTTCGAGGTAGAGAATATCGTATCCTTTAAAGTAGCTGGCAGTAAGCTCCTCGGCCATAAGTTCAGTTGCAGCTCCCAAGTGGGTGGCGAAGGTTCGTTCCGAGTCGGGTGTCACCAGTCCTAAGGCTGTTCCTGTGGGAGACAGTGAAGAGCGCATCAGGACCGGGGTCAGGCCGGCTTCGACCATATCTTTTTCATAGAATATGCCCAATTCATCGCGGCCCACTTTTCCGATGAATGAGGAGTGGACACCCATTACGCCTAGTCCGTACATTGTATTGCCGGCGGACCCTCCTGAGGCGAGGGTTCTCTTCATGCCGTTTATAGCCTGTTTGATCTCTTCGGAGCGTTGTGTATCGACCATTGTCATGCTGCCTTTTGGGAGGCCGAAATGGCCGAGACAGCTATCATCAGGTATCATTGTCATTACATCGACGAGAGCGTTGCCGATGCCTATGATTTTCTTCATCCGGGAAAATTTTGACAAAGATATTGCTTAATTCGTTTAAAGCGGTTAATTTTGCCACGCTTTTCGGAGCTATAAACCTTCCTCAGTAGCTCAGTTGGTTAGAGCACCTGACTGTTAATCAGGGGGTCCTAGGTTCAAGTCCTAGCTGGGGAGCAGGAAGCCGGTCATCGACCGGCTTTTTGTTTTCTGTAAGGACTTGAGC
>JAKAXP010000098.1 GCA_021816545.1 Bacteroidota bacterium | reverse complement strand
CCTTTATCTTCAGCAGTTTCCCTTCCTTCTTCAGCCATATGTTGCGGATATCATCAACACCCTTCAGGTTTGAATCAAACTCAAGGTTATAGAGATATTTGCCATCCCTGACCATGATGCTGCTGACATTGACATTGTTCATGCTCACGGCGCTGATTATATCTTCGGAAGTGATTCCGAGGCTCTGCATCCTGCGCTCATCGGGCCTGATAAAGATCTCCCTGCTTACCTGGCCGGTGATATCTGCCATGGCCACCTCGGGCAGCTGTTCTATCCGCTTGCGGATTATATTTCCCGCGAAGTCGCTCAGGTCGGCGAAGGCGGCCGGGTCCGCGGCCCTGTCTGCCAGGGTGATGTTAAGCATGAAGACAGGGATGTCAGTGGCGCTTGCCTTTATCACCCTCGGACGGTCAAGATCACGGGGAAGAAGGTTCATTGCGGCATCGATCTTCTCATTGACCTCCATGAATGCCAGGTCGATGTCATTGCCAAAGGCGAATTTCATCCTGATTATGGCGCTGCCGTTGCGCGATTCCGAACGGATGTCATCAACCCCTTCCACCTGCATCAGGCTCCTGCGGAGGACGCTCACCACGCTGCTCTCTATCTCCCGTGAGCTGATGTCAGGACGCGATACAGCCACCGTGATCTCGGGGATATCTATGTCAGGCATCAGCGATACGGGAAGCCTCCCCGAAGCAGCGATACCGAGAACTATCACTGCCAGGAAACTCATTATCACGGCCACCGGCCGCTGTACGAGGAATCTAACCATGGCTAACTGTGTTATCAGGTTTATCAGGGTTCTGAGGTTCTGTGCTGCCCGGATTGCCCGAAACACCTGCCGGGCCGGAACGGCCAGTATGATCAGAGGGGCTTCCCGTTCCCGGGAATAATATTTGTTCCCTCCTGAGCATCATCGGCTGAAATACAAGCAGCCCCACCATGCTGAAAAGCAGTCCGCCGATGGCACCCGCTGCAAGCGCGAACCAAAACCTCTCATCCCGGCCTGTGAGGAGAAACGGCAGAAGACCTACAATTGTAGACAGGATCGTAAGAATGACCGGGATGATCTTCCCGTTGAAAGCCTTAAGATACATCCTCACCGCCTGAAGACGTCTCCCGGAACGCTTCAGCCTGTTGTAATCGTCAAGGATGTAAAGCGCCGAGTTTACAGCCAGCCCGCACAGGAGGATCATCGCTGCAAACACCCCCTCATCCGCCTGTATCTTAAACAGTGAAAAAGTAATGAAGACCCCGATAAAAGAGAACGGAATCAGCCCGAGCACAATGAACGGCTGACGGAGCGACTCGAGCAGGATGGCGCAAACAAGGTAGATGATCGCTATGACAAGCAGCAGGAACGGGTAGTTGTTCTTCTGTGTGAACCATGAATAAGTGTAGGAGCTGGAGCGTACCGAATAGCCCAGCGGCAGCAGAGCAGCCGTCTCTTCAATGTTACGGTCCCTGATGATCCTGGCCAGCTCATAGTTCCCGATGAAATCGTATGTCACCGTTATGATATACTGCTGGTCCTCGCGGCTGATTGAATTATCCGATATCTCCCTGGTCATGCTCAGAAGGTCCTTCAGCTTCACAATGCCCTGTGTTCCTGTTATCATCGGCTCATTATAGATGTCCCACATCTCGTATGTCTCTGCATAGGCTGATCTCAGGGTCATCGGGGCAAGGAAGCCTCCCATGAAGACCTGCCCGCCATCCTGAATGTTTCGCGAGAGGCTCCGGGTTTGTTCATACAGGCTGTACATATCGCTCCCGGCCAGCGTGACCAACTCCCTGTCAGCAGTTACAATGTTGCGGTACTGTTTCTTTACTGACCAGCGGTCTTCTCCTCCCAGTACGTACACTTCCTTTATCCTTCCCTTAGCACTTGCGATGAGCCGTTCTTTCAGGTCTTCAGCGTAGCCGCTCAGGATATCAAAGTTGTATCCCTTCAGAACGATTGAATAAGAGCCCCTCAGGTAGTCGCTGTAGACCTGGTTGCTGAAGGCTTTGCCCACGCCGTACACCTGGACATGATAACTGCCGATGCCCATCATGTAGTCCTCTATCCTCATCTTCAGGATGAACGGGAATATTGTGCGGTCATGCTCCGGACGGAATGTGACTGTCAGGGATGCCGAGGAGGGTGAGCTGACCCTGGTTGTAAAACGGTCCACCTCGGTATAGGCGGCAATCATGTTCTCAAGACCAAGGCATACCTCATTCATGTCTTCGAGCGTCAGCCCCTCCTCGCTGAGGCCGATGCTTACGCTGAGTTGTGTGCGCTCAACATCCTCGGAACCCCTGAAGTAATAATAATTGCTGCTCTTCACCCGGTCACTGAAGAGCCTGAGTGTTCCACCGGTAAGCTTGTTTACAATGGGCTTAACATCAGTTACATATTTAGTGTTTCCCATGGTCTTGTTGTACAGCTCCTGCCACCGGGTCAGCTCAGGCTCAGGGGTGGCAGTGGTCCTGATCTTTTCAACAGGCAGTGAATCCGGAAGCCAGAACAGCGGCAGTCCGAACAGCAGCACCGCTGCAGTGAGATATACCTTCCTGTATCTTATAAATGATCTGATAGCCCGCTCGTAAAACCTTGTGAGGCGCACAGCGAAGCGTTTACGCCGGATATTTGCTGTGGCTCTCTTCCCGGTGAAGCGTTTACCCTGAAAATTAGCCGCTTCTCTCGTCCCGGCGAAGCGTTTACCCTGAAAATTTGCCGCGTCGCTCTTCGCGGCGAAGCCGATCGATTGTGCCAGTGAGGGGATGAAGAACAATGCCACCGCCAGTGATACCATTAGGTTAATTATAACCACCGCCGCGAAATCTGAAAGCGTGACCCGCGAGGCTTCATCAAGGAAGAAGATCACCACAAGTGCTCCCACGGTGGTCAGGGTGGCAGCCATGAGTGAGATGCCAACCTTCCGGTTATGATGGTATTTGATATGATCAGTCATCACTATAATATTGCTGATGATCATACCAAATGACACGGCTATCCCGGCCATTGAATAGAGGTGTATCTCAAGCCTGAACAGCCAGTAGAAGATGAAAGCGATAAAGATTGTTGCCACCATACTGATGAACAGTATGAGCATGTATCTCAGGTCGCGGCTCACAAGCAGAGCGAAGACAAGGAGCAGTATGACCGACAGCGCCGCCCTGAAAAGATTCCTCGATATCTCCTCACGGATGAAGCCTGTATTGTCAAGCGAAAGTACCACATCATGGCCAGGAGGAATCCTGCTCTTCATCCTCTCAACCACATCCTTTACCTCCTCTGCAACCCTTATGTTATTGACGTTTCTTCCGGCGCTTATCACCATTGTAATAGTGTTGAGGCCGTTGATGCGATAGTAACTGCGGGGTCTCTCGTCCCTTAGTTTCACTGTGACAAGATCAGAGAGCATCAGCACCCTGCCGCTCCCGGCGGTGACCGGGATATCCTCCCACCTGACCGTATCGGGTCGGTGGCCGACCATAGTCAGATATGTCCTTTGCAATCCTGATGAGAGCAGGTTGTCAACTCCTCCGCCAGCCTCACGAACAGAGAGATATGCCCTTATTGCATCACGTATCCTGCCGGGGGTTACCCCTGTTGAAGAGAGGACCTTCTGGTCATATATCAGCTCCCAGGCACGGGGTGTGGCGCCGTAGATATCCACGCTGTAGACGCCGTCAACGGATGCTATCGCCGGCTTCAGCAGTTCCTCGGCAATACTGAAGATATAGGAAGGAGCCTCGTTGCCTGTCACATGGTAGCTCAGTATCACCGATCCGCTTGTATTTGACGGCATATTCATCTGGATAACCGGGTAAGAGACCCTGTCGGGCAGACGCGAGTGGGCATCGCGGATGAGTGATGCCACCTCGAACCGTTTTGTGCGTAGATCGGTATTCCTGTCGAACTCCACGGTTATCTCCCCGCTCTCGTTGTTTGTGGTGGAAGAAAGGCGACTGACACCGGGGAGGGTGCTTATCACACCCTCTAGGATCGAGGTGACCTGTTGCTCAATCACCCTGGCGGCGGCGTCAGGCCATGTATAGCTAATAGTCAGTGAAGGGAGGTAGCGGGTAGGGTTCAGTTGCAATGACAGCAGAGGCATTATTGCTGCCCCGGTTATGATGAGCACCACAAAGACGATGTTCAGGCAGAAAGGCGAAAAGCGTGGCGACTGTTCACTCGGGGAACTCATTCCTCTTTCACCTTTGTTTCATGTGCGAGGTTGGTGTTGCCTCTTACAATGACAAGGTCGCCGGGGGTGAGGCCCTCGCTCACGGAGACCATCGAGCTGTTCTCAGACTCAATTGTGACATACTTCCATATTGCAAGAGAATCCTGCCTGATAAAGACCACATCTTTCCCCTGCCTGATCACAAGGGCTTCTTTGGGGATGACCAGCCTGTTATATTCAGGCTTCCTGATAAGGACCTTGACATTCATGCCGTCAATCAGGCGTCCGTTGTTCCTCAACTCCGCCCTGATGCGTATCATGCCGCCCTCATCAACCTGGGGATTGATCTCCACTATCTTCCCCTGGATTAGAAGGCTGTCATCAACAAAAGGAATTATCCCTACAGGCATTCCGGTGGTGATAAATCCGTATTCCGACTCCATCACCGGGAACTCTATATACATTACATCGTTGGCAATCACAGTGCAGAGGCTTTTGTAGTTCTGGCTGGGATTCAGGCGGGTTGCCTCGAGGTTGGCGATCACCCCGTCAAGTGGGGAATATATGCGTGTGTTGTTATAGTTATATTCTGCCCTCTCCAGTGCTATCAGTGCATCATCCAGTCCGCTTCTGATCCTGGAGGTCCTGATTTTAGCAGGGTCAAGGTTGTTTGTATCTGCAGTCATGTACTTGCTGAGGAGGTCATCCCTGAAGTTTATGTCGGCCTTTGTAAGGGCCTGTCTGGCGCTGGTGAGGCTGGTTTTATACTCGAAGTCCTCAATGACAGCGAGCAGATGGCCGGCTTTCACCCTCTGGCCGTTTTTCACATACAGTTCTTCGATTATTCCGTTTACCTTAAACGGTACGACGGCCTTTCTCAGTGAGAATGCCTTGCCGTTACTGATGATCTCGTGATAGAATGTTGACGGTTCGAGCCGGACTGTTTTAACCATCACAGCCTCGGGCCGCGATGTTCTTCTTGCCAGTTCTTCGGTGTTATCTTTCTGTCTCGATTTGCATGATACGAGGATTATTGATGCACAACCAAGAGCAATTGCAAAAAGCCGTTGAATGAATACCCTCTTTTGCATCTGGTAACGGGATTATTACACTATTGACTGTCAATGGATGATCTATCAAATTTATTAAAATTTTCATCAGGCTGTTCAATTTGCTCAGTGCCATCGTGATTTTCCTGTTTCACCTGCAGAAGGTTCATTATTTCCCTGACCTTCTCAGCCGGGATCATACCACTCTCCAACATGATACCTGCTTTTTTTAATTTTTGCCTGAGAGTTTTTGGATCAATGCCCAATTCAGCAGCTATTTCTTGTCTGGAAAAGAAATACTTGTCCATAATAACTTCGTATTGATCAAACAGCAGGTATAAAAGTAAACAGAAATATGCTATCTGCCAAACCAGTCAAATGATTTATTATTAATAGACTGAGCGTTAAAACAAAAATATGGCGATAAGGATTCTTGACAGTTTATAGTGTTAAAAAAAACGTGACCTGATTGTTCTTAAGTAGCTGTCTGTAAATTCCGGGGCATTTTCATAAGGAACAAATACAAAATGAATAGTCAAATCAGGATATATTAAAAAAAATAATGGGACTTCTGATAGAAGCATGTTTTGCTCTTCATTCTTTAAACAACAGACTGGTTTACCATAAAACGAATTCCTGAACTTATCTTCAATTCCACTTGTCAGCAGAATAACATTTCTGTTTTCCCGGTAATTAGGAAACCATTCAATTAGCTTACTAACTGAAAAATTTATACATGGAGTGCACATATCGTCAGTGAAATACAATATAATGGTCGTATCCTGACATAATTCAGACATCCTTAAAGTCCTAATTGTATCGCTTCCTAAGTATAATGGGAAGTCGCCTAGATGATCTAGTTCAAGGCCCAAGGCATAAGTGAACTGACCAAGTAATGGATAGTAATACGGCCCTTTATTTTCTAGAATTTCACCATTCTTATTTTGAGGGCTGGTCCTTCTTTGTTTTGTATGAGAATAGGTATTAATCGAGGTAATAACTACTAATATTAAAATCCCAATGGTCAGGAAAGTATCCCCTCTTGTTCTAATCTGTTTCATCAGGGCTTAAAATAATATTTAACCAAAAATGGATTATCTGAGAGACCTATCTTTGTGAATTTATCATAATTCACTGAATCAAGGGTTTTAGGATTAATATAGAAGTCTTTTTTTCCAGGATCTACTGATGTTAAAATATAATCCTGCCCTGAATCCCAATTTAGGACTAACCCGATTCTTGTGCCATTTACACTGGCAGAGGTAACATTTTGCCAAGAGACTTCATCGTTTCTAATTTGAGAGAGATTTTTGAATGCCGGAATAAAAAAACTTTTCCCCTCCTTTTTATCAATCAGCACAAGTCCACTACCCTCTTGATAATAGATTTGCTTTAGGATAAACCTTTCATTTTCGAAATGATTGTTGAAACCAATCACAACATTCCGCTCTGACCATAAAAGTTCCCTGTAGTAGTTTTTATCATAATCCAAAGACCAGTTATAGTCTTTCATGTTAAAATTATGTCCATTAAAATTGAGTGAGTTTCTTTTTTCGATGGACAAATTCCTAAATGTGTATATCTCATTGGTATATCCATAATGAATCAAGGTGTCATTTCCTGATAAATAAAAGGGCGGCGAAATAAGAAAGAATGGTCTTCGTCTCACAAAGTTTTCCGGTAGATCAAAAAAGCTCTTTATGACTTTCTGACTACTCCTCGAATAAAGTGATAAAGCTGGCGTCTGGGATTGATGGTAAAATAAAATCAAATCATCGCTTACTATTAAGAAGTTGCTCACTTCAATTGACTTGAATGTGAGCTTATTCACGTACTCGCCATCGAGACTAAAAATCATGATGTCTCCCCTGGGGCCGAGAAGTTCAAGGTTTGATGTGAATTTGTTAATACAAAAATCTGAAATATAGCCATACTCCCCCGGACCTGATCCTTTTCGTCCTATCTTTCTAATGAAGTGTCCAGTCGTGTCAAAGACAAATAGTCCTTCATAAATGTCTTTAATGTAAAACTCATCTCTATAAAAGACAACTTTGGTAATATTCTTAATAAGATTTGAGTCAGTAGTCTCTAGTGGTATTAATTCAACTCTATTGAGGAACTCATCTAAACTATGGGTTGATGGAGAATCTATTTTGATACAGTAAGTTTCATCTTCTTTAGTTGCGCATGAGATTACAAGACTGACCGTGATCAGCAATCCGAGACAATTCAATATTACGTCCTTCATACTTATCTATTCTGAAAATACCGGGGAATAATTCCCCGGTATAATGAGCTAATTATCTTCTATTTATGCTTCAACAATAATCATCGGTATAACCTGTCCATCTGCATTCACCAGGGAAATCTGGTACAGGTTCAAAACACTGTCCACGGCCTGCTTGTACTTTGTCACAGGTTATAACAACGGGAGGTATATCTGCTAACAGATTCGAAATGTTCATGGCAAAAGCTAGAGCTATTACCGAAATTATAAGGATTTTCTTCTTTTTCATTATTACGAAATTTAAATATGAATACAAATCTTAATGATCAAAGCTTCCTGAAAAGAAATTTTTCTAAATTCTTGACATCACATTTACTCATTCGAAGTATTTTTGCTATCACCTCCTTTCATTTTTAGTGAAAGGCCGGGGCAGAAAGTACTTGGCGATACAGGCAAAGCTTTCTGCCCTTTTCTTTCTGATTTATACTTTTATACCTAAAAGAAAATTCGTAAAACGGCAAACTTGACCTATGTAAAATTAAATAAGATGTTTAAGTTTTTTTCGGGAATTTTCGGGAATTTTCGGGAATTTCCAGTAGAAAATTTTATCATTCCATCTTCAGGATCCTGACTATTCAACCGGAATATTGAAATATCCCAGCGGTTCTTCCCTGTCAATAAAATATGCTATAATCCTCTTATTCTCTTCATCAATACAGAATCGTTCAAATTCATATCCAGTACTGATCGTTTTTAAATATCTGCCGTCCTTCTCAAATACTATAAGAGTTGATGGCGCAGTTCCACGGGTAATATTTCCCTTAAAAACAAATGCAAGATCTCCGATGTACGCTGCTACGATTTTCCCGTTAAATAAGAAGATCTTGACATTTCGTTGGCTCATTTCTTTAGCCCTTTACATGAAAAAAGGGATACCAGTTTGTAGATTCCGGATGATTCTCTATTTTTGTAAAATGATTTACTCTAAATATGTAAATAATATCTGTTAATAACTGTAAACCGTTACTTTTACTTTAT
>JAKAXP010000097.1 GCA_021816545.1 Bacteroidota bacterium | reverse complement strand
AGTCATATGGTTGACAGTAAGAATGCCAGTGGCCTGCTGGTTGCTGACCTGAAGAGGCTCGCACGCTTCTGAGGATGCAGCATTTTAGCACCGGGACCGTCTTTAAGAAAAAAGCAATGGAAGAGATCAAGACCTACACACAGTCAGAGCGCGACTGGGCAATGTTCTGCCACCTGTCAACCTTCGCCGGTTATTTCTTTCCCTTTGGCGGGATAATCGGGCCGCTAATCTGCTGGGTATCAAGGAAGGACCAGTCGGAATGGGTCAACATGAACGGTAAATCAGCACTCAACTTCCAGATTTCAATGCTGTTATATACAGTGCTTCTCATTCCTCTCTGCTTCATCATTGTAGGCATTCCGCTGCTGATTGCACTTGGCATCCTGGAGGTGGTATGTGTCATTGTGGCAAGCATCAGGGCAGCAAAAGGCGAGGTCTTCAAATACCCGATCTCGATTCCCTTCATCCAATAGACAATTTATCATTGCCATACTACAGCGACAGGTCTCAGACCTGTCGCTGCGTCATGATGATGCAGAACCTGCATACGTGAAGATATGATCCCCCAACGCGGTTTTTTTCCTATTTTTGTCGGGAATTAATATCCCGGTATGGCTCAGAAACCTTCAATCCCCAAGGGCACACGTGATTTCTCCCCGGCGGAGATGCTTCGCCGAAACTATATCTTCGGAATAATCAGGAAGATCTTTTCACTCTACGGCTATCTGCCGATAGAGACTCCGGCCATGGAGAACCTCTCAACACTGCTCGGCAAGTACGGCGAGGAGGGTGACCGGCTCATCTTCAGGATACTCAATTCAGGAAATTTCCTGGCAGAAGTGTCATCTTCTGCCCTGGCAACCGGTGATTTGTCATCCATAACCCAGCAGATCAGCGAGAAAGGGCTAAGGTATGACCTTACCGTTCCCTTTGCCCGTTTTGTTGTGCAGCACCGTGACGAGATCACTTTCCCATTCCGCAGGTACCAGATCCAGCCGGTCTGGAGGGCAGACAAACCCCAGAAAGGGAGATACCGTGAGTTCTTCCAGTGCGATGTGGATGTCATCGGCAGCGACTCACTGCTGAACGAAGCTGAACTTGTCAGGATTATTGACCGCATCTTCGGGGAGCTCGGAATCAACATAATTATCAAAATCAATAACCGGAAGATCCTTGCCGGCATTGCTGAAATTGCGGGGGCAGGGGAGAGGATAACCGACATTACCGTTGCAATTGACAAGCTTGAGAAAATTGGGCGTGAAGGGGTAAGGCAGGAACTGTTGCAGAGAGGAATTGCCCCGGAAGTGATAGCCAGGCTTGAACCGGTGATAGACCTTAGCGGTACAACCGGGGAGAAGCTCCGGGAACTGAAAAAGGTGATGGCCGGTTCGGCTGCCGGACTGAAAGGGGTTGAGGAGATGGAAGAGCTTACAGGTTACCTGGCAATTGAGGCAGTTAATGCAGTTGTGGAGCTTGATCTCTCGCTGGCGCGCGGGCTCAATTACTATACCGGCACCATCATAGAGGTGAAGGCGGCAGACCTTCCTTTCGGAAGCATATGCGGCGGCGGAAGGTATGATGATCTGACCGGTATCTTTGGCATGCCCGGCGTCTCAGGCGTGGGTGTTTCATTCGGTGCAGACAGGATATATGATGTGATGCTGCAGCTCAACCTGTTCCATGAGCAGACAGGTTCGTCGACGGAGGTGCTTGTTATCAATTTCGGCGCTGAGGAACTGCCATCGCTGATGAAGGTTGCAGGGGAGCTGAGGGATGCAGGCATTGCCACCGAACTTTACCCTGACCCGGTGAAGCTGAAGAAGCAGTTTTCATATGCCGATTCGTGCAAAATTCCCATGGTGGTAATTGCCGGCAGCAACGAGATTGCGGCCGGGCAGGCCACGGTCAAAAACATGAAAACGGGAGAGCAGACAGCTGTCCCGCTCTCTGCGCTCCCGTCGTTTATCCGCGGGGAGAAAACGCTTTAAAGAATCATTTCTGTACTCCTGCTGCGGCTCCCTGCCCGGTACGTCCCCTTATGCCCGGCTGCGGTGCACCCTGTCTCCTCTGGTTAAGCTCTCTCAGCAACTGCTGCTTGTACTGGTTTTCAACCTGGTACAGCTTTATCACCTTGGCAGGGGGAAGCACTTTCTTCAGATTTTCATTGAAAGAAACAACCATTGATGCCTCGTCGGCAAATGACTGTGTAAGCTTGTCAGCCGTAGATGCAATTTCACCCTCGCTCATATTGGCCTCGTTCTGCGCTGCATAGCGCATCAGCAGCAGGCGGTCGGCCTGAAGCTTGTTCCTCCGGGCTGAGAAGTCGTTGTACAGTGGCCAGAATTTTTCAGCCTCTGCAGGGGTGAGATTCAGGTTCTTCGTGAAAAAGGCAATCTTGTAGGCGGTGAGTTTTTCACCTTCGCCCTGCATGGCACCCTGGCCTAATCCCTGGCCCGGGCCCTGGGCGCTGAGGTTGAAAGTAGCAGCCATCAGCATAATCAGGGCAAGCGAGGTTGTGGTAATTCTCTTCATTTCAGTTATTTATAACAGTTCATAGATTTCATTAAGGTCAATATCCTCATTCATCAGGTACTCAATTATTGCTTCCGAGGGGACTGCCTCCTCTGTCAGTTCCGTATTCACGGCTTCCGTAATGCTCAGTTCATTCTCGAGCATATACATGTCAATTTCCTCCGCAGCCAGCTCGGCATAGAGGCTTGTGCCGGATTCTATTGCCCTGCCAGGGCGGTCAGAGCTGATGAGCCTGACCATTGCTGCTGCCAGGATTGCAAAACCGAGAATGGCTGCTGCCAGCGCCAGGAAGGGTCTGAGGCTGACCACCCTGCCAGGCTTAACTGTCCGGCCGGGTGTCATGTCAGGCACCTCTACGGTCAGATCCTGAGCCTGACCAATGATCAAGCTGCCATTATCACCATAGCCGGCATCTCCTTTCCGGCCCTGCTGCTGCACCGATTGCTGACCGTCTTCATGCCTTCCTGCCTCCTCCTCCCTGATGGCTGCCATTGTCCGGTCAGCCAGCGTATCGAAGTAGTCTTCGGGTACCCTGAAGGGATTCTTTTTTGATATTTTGTCGTCGGGTTTCATGACATCTCTTTGATGCCCGGAGCGGGCAAAGGTTTAATTCTCTTCAAGAAATTGTTCGATCTTTTTTACGGCATGATGATATGATGCCTTCAGTGCACCCACCGAAGTACCGGTGACAGCACTCATATCCTCATAGGTCATCTCGTCAAAATATTTCATATTGAATACAGCACGCTGTTTATCAGGCAGTTTAAGTATGGCATTCTGCAGTTTCACAGTCGCGGCATCGCCGTCAAACCAGCTGCTTCCTTCCGCAGAAGAGGAAAGGATGCCCTCAACATCATCCAGGGAAACGCTGTTCTCCCTGGCCCGCTTCCTGAGCAGGTTCAGTGCCTCGTTGGTGGCAATTGACCAGAGCCATGTCAGCAGTGAACTCTCGGAGCGGAATGAGCCAAGGTTTTTCCATGCATTCAGAAAGGTATTCTGAAGTGCGTCATCGGCATCGTCATGTGTGATTACCAGGCGGCGGATATGCCAGTAGAGCTTCCGGCCGTACAATTCAATTATCATACGGAATGCCTTTTCGGAATCAGTGGCAATTGCTGCCCTTATATCATCCTCAGTGATTTGTGACATCGACCTTTTACGGCAGTATTTGTCATTCAGACGTGTAAAGGTGCCAATGGTTTAATCTTCACTTCAAACTTAGCCTCTTTTTGGTAACTTTGCAGCAACAGAAACAGGAATTATGGCATTGAAATGCGGCATCATCGGCATCACCAGCGTGGGCAAGACAACAATCTTCAACTGCATATCCAACACACGTGGTGAGACCAACACATACGGCACAGGGGTGAAAGCCAACCTGGGAGTGATCCAGGTACCTGACAGGAGGCTCTATGAGCTTGAAAAGCACCAGCCCACCGAACGGATAGTACACACAACAGTTGATATTGTTGATATCCCCGGACTCGTCAGGGGCCAGGGCGACAGCTCCGGAGCACGCCTGCTCGGCGAAATCCGGAACACTGACGCACTGATACACGTGCTTCGCTGCTTCGACAATGACAATCTGCCTCATATTGACGGGTCAGTCAACCCTGTCCGTGACCTTGAAAATGTTGAGTTTGAGCTGCAGGTCAAGGATGTTGAGTCAGTTGAGAAAAAGATTCAGCGCCTTGAACGTGCTGCCAAAACAGGCGACAAGGATGCAAAACACGGGATTGAAATTCTCAGCCGGTACAAGGAACACCTGGAGGGATTTCAGAATGCCTCCTCACTGCAGCTTAGACCAGAGGAGAAAAAGGTTGTGGATGACATCTTCCTGCTAACGATGAAGCCGGTTCTTTACGTCTGCAATGTGGACGAAGCGTCTGCCGTGAACGGCAACAGATATGTTGACGATGTGAGAAAATTTCTTTCGGCCAGGGGCGCTGAACCCCTTGTGATTGCCGGAGCCCTCGAGGCTGAGATCGCAAATCTCACCGAAGAGGCTGACCGAATGGAGTTCCTCGGTGCATCCGGGCTGTCTGAACCCGGTGTCAACAAGCTTGTCAGGGCCGCCTACAGGATGCTTAACCTCCAGACATTTTTTACAGTCGGTCCGAAGGAGATAAGGGCATGGACAATCACCGCCGGGATGACCGCACCACAGGCTGCAGGCGTCATTCACTCAGACCTTGAGAGAGGATTCATACGGGCAGAGGTGATGAAGTATGATGATTTCATGAGGCTCGGTTCCGAGCATGCATGCCGCGAGGCCGGCAAACTTATGGTTGAAGGCAAGAGCTACGTGGTGGCCGACGGCGACATACTCCACATCAGGTTTAACGTATAGTCAGAAAGTTGAAGTTTGCCGGTGTCATACCTGTACTCCTGCTGTTTTTTACCATGCAGACAGGCTACGGACAGCAGAGTCCGACGGGGGATGACATCAGGGATGCCGTCGCAAGGTATGGGCAGGCTGAGGTTGTCATAAGCTATCCGGGGTTCGATGCCATGTCAGGGCTGGCAGCCAGGTTCCCGGTCTCGGCAAGCGACGGCAAGACTGCGCACCTGATACTCTCTGACCGTGACGCCGGGGAATTCATCGCCTCAGGCATACCTTACAGGCTCGCCTTACCGGATGAAAGAAAGGGCTTCCATACCGCATCGTCTGTTGATGAGGCAATGCTCTGGCAGTCATACCCCACCTGGAAGCACTATGACACAATCATGCACACCATCGCAGCGCGCTGGCCCGATGTATGCATACTTGACACAATCGGGTTCAGTGTGCAGGGGAGGGCAGTGCTGGCACTCAAGATATCTGACAACCCCCGGTCTGATGAGCCGGAGCCGGAGGTGATGCTCAGCGCATCTATTCACGGTGATGAGCCTGCCGGATTTGTACTGCTGATGCGCCTCGCCGAGTATCTTGCTTCCGGCAGCGGCGGCGGCGCGCCCATGGCAGCCGACCTCGTGTCAGGGCTGGAGATATGGATCAACCCCCTCTCAAACCCTGACGGCATGTACCGCAACAATGACACAATGATCTACCCGGTCAGGGCCAACAGCAACGGATATGATCTCAACCGCAACTTCCCTGACCCGGAGGTGGGCGCGCCGCCGCCGCTGCAAAAGGAGACCACCGACATGATAAGGTTCCTCGAAGAACGGCGATTCGCACTCTCAATCGGCCTGCACAGCGGTGCCGAAGTCGTAAACTACCCCTGGGACAAATGGACCCGCGACCACCCCGATGATGCATGGTTCAATGACATAAGCAGGCGATATGCCGATACCGTCCACCTGCACTCTGATCCCGGATACCTGACATTCCTTGACAACGGCGTGACAAAGGGCTGGGTGTGGTATGTGGTGAGGGGAGGAAGGCAGGACTTTGTAACCTGGGGGCTTGGAGGAAGAGAGGTAACACTGGAAATTGATGACACAAAGATGACCCCGGGACCAAACCTGGAACTTCTATGGAACTGGAACCACCGTTCCTTGCTGAACTATATCGCCGAGGCCATGACCGGTGTCCGCGGAAAAGTAACGGACGCGGAAACGGGTGACCCGCTGAGCGCCAGGATATTCATCAGCGGCCATGATGCAGATTCATCCCACGTCTGGTCTGACACCACCACCGGATTTTATACCCGGCTCCTCCCTCCCGGAACATGGAACCTTACATTCACATGCCCGGGATATAAATCATTCACTCTCACTGCCGATCTTTCCGCCATAAATCCGCTGCTGGTAAGTGATATAGAACTTGAGAAAGGCGATGACCTGTATCCTGATCCCCCTCAGTCGGGTCTGCTTGTTTATCCCAATCCTTCTGACGGTAGTTTCAATATCATGCCACCCGCAGCTGTAACCGGCGAAGTGACTGTAACCGTCACAGCGTCATCCGGCACCATAATAAAGCGGTACAGAACCAATGCCTGGCCTGGCATCCCCGTAGTGTGCGAATTAGGCACCCTCCCCCCGGATCTCTACATAATTTCAGTCAGGAAGGAACCCATCGGCCCTGTGGTAAGGGGTAAAGCGGTCATCACCCGGTTGATAAACCGCTGACAGGTGGTGATATCTTTTACGGTCCGGGTTGCAGATAAGTTCAAAACTGATATTTTTGGGACTTGTTTCCAAAGAGGGATCCTGAAGATGAAAAGGATAATAACTGTTTTATATCTGCTTTTAGTAACTGTCGGTTTATCAGCTCAGTCGGCCTATATACCGCCTGACAAACCGAAGCTTGTAATTGGGATTATTGTCGAGCAGCTGCGATACGACCAGCTTGAACGGATCTGGGAAAAACTGCCTGAGAACGGGCTTAAGAGGATGGTAAGTGAAGGGACCTACTACCGCAATGCCTCTGTAGACTATCTTTCAACCCAGGCTGCACCCGGGTTTGCAACAATATCAACCGGCGCTTCTCCATCGGCCCATGGCATTACCTCTGATTCATGGTTCCATCCGTTCAATAACGAGATGATCTTCTGCGTACAGGACCCGAATGCAAGTCCTGTGGGGGGCAGTTTCGAGACAGGGCTCTTTTCACCTGTCAACCTGCTCTCGTCAACCTTTGCGGATGAGCTCCAGATGGCCACATGCGGAGGGTCAAAGGTTTACGGTATCGGGATTAAGGAGATGTCGGCCATCATCACTGCAGGCCATGCCGCTGACGGCGCATTCTGGTATGATGACCGTACCGGCACATGGATGTCAAGCACCTATTACAGCAAGACCCTTCCGCCGTGGCTCATGGACATGAACGCCATGATGATGCCCGGGCAGTTGCTCAACCAGGAATGGCAGCCACTGCTTGACCCGGCAACATACCCCGGCTGCCAGCCTGACTCAAGCAGCCTTGAAAGGGGATTCAACGGCCAGACATGGTTCCCGTATGACCTCAAGGCCCTCTCAACAAAGGGCAAGCTCATAAATGTCACCAGGGATTACTCCGTGCTCCGCGAAACCCCCTTTGCCGATGAGTTCACCACCGAACTGGCCCTCAGGATTATTGACAATGAACAGCTTGGGCAGGATGATGTAACAGATTTTCTTGCCATCACATATTCAGCAACCGATTATGTGGGACACCGTTTCGGACCCTCCTCGGTGGAGTCCTCTGATGCACTAGTAAGGCTTGACAGGAACATTGCAAGGCTCATCGAGAAAATAGACAAATCACTCGGCAAGAAGAATGTCCTTGTCTACCTGGTGTCAGCTCACGGCGTTTCGGAAATACCTGCCGTGCTCGAACAGAGCAGAGTCCCCTCCGGTTACTTCAGGCTTAACCAGTCACTTCAGCTTCTCCGCAGTTATCTCAATGCTGTTTACGGCCAGGGCGACTGGGTAAGAGGATTCTTTGACAGCCAGATATACCTGAACCGTACGCTTATTGAGGGGGCCAAGATCAACCTTGAGGATATGCAGAAGAGGGTGGCACGCTTCATGGTGCAGTTCTCAGGGGTGTCTGCTGCAGTACCCACATCGGCCTTTGAAATGAGTGATTTTTCAGGTGGGCTGTTGCGCAAGATGAGCAACAACTTCAGCCAGCAGCGCTCGGGTGATGTGATGATTGCTCTTAATCCGGGCTGGGTGGAGAAGACTGACAATGTCACCGGTCATAATTCACCGTGGGAGTATGACAGCCATGTGCCTCTGATCTGGTTTGGATGGACTGCCAGCAGGGCCTCTGTCACGCGCAGTGTCAGCACCCGCGACATAGCCACCACTTTATCGGTGCTGTGCAAAATCCCGCTTCCAAACGCTTCCAGCGGTGATCCGCTTCATGAACTTTTCAGGTAAGTGCAGCCGGAAGGACAGTGGCACCAGTAATATGATGCATCATGTGTAAGACTGCTTCGGCAGTCTGAGTTCAGCTGTTCCGGCAAAAGAAACATCAGACGGTAACCGCACCGCGGTTGAAGCTGTCCCTGACCCTGCATGCCCCGGTTATCAGTAC
>JAKAXP010000096.1 GCA_021816545.1 Bacteroidota bacterium | reverse complement strand
GAGGTGGTTGACCGTTACCATGAGCTGAACAAGAAAGCCTTTTCCGACTTTGGCATCTCCTTTGACATCTACTCGCGAACGTCAAACAAGATACATTACGAGACCGCCTCGCAGTTCTTCCGCAAGCTGTATGACCAGGGTGAGTTTATTGAGAAGACCTCCAGCCAGTACTATGATGAGGAGGCTGCATGCTTCCTGGCTGACAGATATATTGTCGGTACATGTCCACACTGCGGGAACGAAAACGCCTACGGTGACCAGTGCGAGAAGTGCGGTACGTCACTGAGCCCGACAGACCTCATCAATCCGAAATCAACAATCAGCGGCAGCGCTCCGGTGATGCGTGACACCCTGCACTGGTACCTGCCTCTCGACAAATATGAGCCATGGATCAGGAAATGGATTCTTGAGGACCATACAGAATGGAAGACCAACGTATATGGCCAGTGCAAGTCGTGGCTCGACCAGGGTCTGCAGCCCAGGGCCGTAAGCCGTGATCTCGACTGGGGTGTGCCGGTACCCGTTGAGGGTGCGGAAGGAAAGGTGCTGTATGTCTGGTTCGACGCACCTATCGGTTACATCTCCGCCACCAGGGAACTGACCCCCGACTGGGAGAAATTCTGGAAGGATCCGGAGACACGGATGATACACTTCATAGGTAAGGACAACATCGTGTTTCACTGTATCATCTTCCCGGCCATGCTCAAGGCAGAGGGAAGCTATATCCTTCCTGACAATGTTCCGGCCAATGAGTTCCTCAACCTGGAGAATGACAAGATTTCCACCTCAAGGAACTGGGCGGTATGGCTTCATGAGTACCTCGAGGATTTTCCCGGGAAGCAGGATTCGCTTCGCTATGCACTTTGCGCCAGCGCCCCGGAGACAAAGGATAATGACTTCACGTGGAAGGACTTCCAGGCACGCAACAACAATGAGCTTGTTGCCATCCTGGGGAACTTCGTCAATCGGACCCTGGTGCTGACTGCAAACTATTATAAAGGAGTTGTTCCTGCCCCGGGTGAAATGACTGACTATGACAGGGAGACACTGACTGCTATAATGACCTGCCGTGAGAACACGGAGAGCAACCTCGAAGCCTTCAGGTTTCGCCAGGCTCTTGCCGAGGCGATGAACCTCGCCCGACTTGGGAACAAATACCTCGCTGACACGGAGCCGTGGAAGGTAGTCAAGACAGATCCTGAGCGCGTTAAAACAATAATGTACATCTCGCTTCAGATAACTGCCAACCTGGCAATACTGCTCGAGCCATTCCTCCCATTCTCAATGGACAGGCTCAGGGGATGGCTCGGGATTTCTTCTCTGCACTGGGATGCCGCAGGACGCTCCGACCTGCTTTCTCCGGGTCATACCGTTTCATCTGGAGAGTTGCTGTTCAGCAAGATAGAAGATGACCAGATTGAGAAGCAGATTCAGAAACTCCTTGACACCAAAAAAGCTAACCAGAGTGCTGCTGCCCCTGTGATGCCTCAGAAGGAGGATGTCACCTTCGACGAGTTCTCAAGGATGGATATCCGCACCGCCACAATCATCGAGGCGGAGAAAGTTGCCAAGACCGCCAAGCTGATAAAGCTTAAGGTTGATACCGGCATAGATGTCCGTACCATTGTATCAGGGATTGCGGAGCATTTCACCCCAGAAGAGCTTCCGGGAAAAACAATATCGGTTATTGTAAACCTCGCTCCCCGCACAATCAAGGGTATCGAGTCAAAGGGAATGGTTCTCCTTGCCGAAGATGAAAGCGGTAAACTGGTGTTTGTCACCCCGGAAAAGAAAATCAAAAACGGGAGCCCGGTAAAATAAAGTCCTGGAGTTCGAAAGTCTGAGAGTCTGAGGGTCTGAAAGTCTGTTGCTTTGCGACGTCTTGCGGTCTTGCGGTCTTGCAGTCCTGCAATAAATCATGGCCGACTGCCGGCTGGTACTGCCTACTGCTGATTTGTTCTGCCGACTGCTGACCGGTACTGCCGACTACCTCGATCTGAACACCCATGCTCCCGGGTAATCCTTCTTCAGCCTGTCAAGCACAACCTTTGCCTCGTCAAGTGTTGGGAACGCCTGGGCGCTGACCCTCAGGAATCCGTCAGGTCCGCCCGCAACCTCCGGGTCATAGCCCATCCTGCGGAGCTTCTCCACCATAGTAAGGGCGTTGTCTTCACCCTTGAAACTGCCGATGATAACCATGAAACGGTAGTCTTCAACCACAACGGCTGCAGGTCTCCTCGCCGGCGCCCTGTTCATTGATGTGTCAGAGGCATCTTCCCTGGCCTGAACCTTTACCGCCGGGGCTGCCACTGTCTTCGTAACGGCCGGCTCAGTAACATCCTTTGTTTCGGGAACAGTCAGTCCCAGGGAGCCTTTCATTTCATTGACGGCACTGCCCGAAGCAGTGTCATCAACGTTTATATTTACTTCGGTGGCAGCAGCTGACCTGTCGGCATCAATCTGTTCACGGTTGAACTCAAGCTCGGCTCTTGCAAGCGGATTGAGGTTTGACTCCTCGATTTTGCTTTTGAAGATGCGGTCATTGAACGGCACGAGGGCAAGAGCCACCAGCACAGGTATTATCACTGCGGCCCTGGTAAGAAGTATTCGCATGGAGGGCTGGCTGACGGCATGTTCATGACGCTTTTCTATGGCCATCTTCCTCACGTCAAAGCCGCTCACCGGTTTCCGGTGGTAGGCACTCAAACCATATGATGAAAGGAGGTAATTGACGTTGAGATCAGGCTCGAACACAATGGCATGCTCATAATTGAGCGAAAAGGTGCCGAGATGGTCTATATTGAGCGGGTTGCCTGACATGATTCTGCTTCTAAGGTCAGCAGACCAGTCATTGACAATATCACGCGCTTCCCCGTATCCGACACCAATCACAGAGGATACATGACCTATCAGGAGGCCGTCGTTCCCGGTAAGGTGACGGTTGAATGTTATCTTCCTTGAAGGAGGTTCAAAGAGCCCCTCTTTCCGGTCGACACGTGCAGGGAAATAATTCCCTATGAACGCACCAAACCCCGGAATAATGACGCAGTCATGCTTTAAAAGAAGTTCCCTGATAAGTCCGCTGATATCCTTCGCCATGTGGAGAGAATAATGAACAAAGATAAAAAAGAAACCCGATTCCGGCAGCGGAAAAAGGGTTAAATAAAATCCATTATCTTCGCTTTTAAGATAGCGCTCAGAAGATGAAAAAGATAGAGATGGTGGACCTCCGTACACAGTATGAGAGGCTTAAGGCCGATATTGACAATAGTGTGGCAGGGGTGATAAATTCCACCGCCTTTATCAAGGGCCCCGATGTCGGTCTCTTCGAAGAGGAACTGCAGCGATATCTTGGGGTGCGTCACGTAATATCATGTGCCAACGGCACGGATGCACTCCAGATAGCAATGATGGCACTGGGTCTCAAACCGGGTGATGAGGTGATTACGACCAACTTCACCTTCATCGCAACTGTGGAGGTGATAGAACTTCTCAGCCTGAAGACCGTCCTTGTCGAGCCTGACCCCGGTACCTTCAATATCAGTGTTGAGGCCATCCGGAAGGCCATCACCCCCAATACAAAGGCAATTGTTCCGGTTCACCTCTTCGGCCAGTGTGCCGACATGGAACCGATACTTGAACTGGCACACAGTCACGGCATACATATAATTGAAGATGTTGCCCAGGCTACAGGCGCCGAATACCGCTTCAGCGACGGCACTGTGAAGAAGGCCGGGACGATGGGCACTGTCGGCTGCACCTCCTTCTTCCCCTCCAAGAACCTGGGTTGTTACGGTGACGGAGGAGCGCTCTTCACTGACGATGACGGGCTGGCTGCCATGATCAGAAGCATCACCAACCACGGGATGAAGGTCAGGTATTATCATGACACCATAGGGGTCAACTCCCGTCTCGATACAATCCAGGCCGCCATCCTCAGGGTCAAGCTGCGCCACCTTGATGAATTCAATGAGGCGCGGCTTAAGGCTGCGGAACACTATGACCGTGAGCTGGGCGGATTGCCCGGGATAACAGTGCCGCAAAGGTCAGCGTTCTCGACGCATATCTTTCACCAGTACACCCTCAGGATTGAAGGAGGCAGGCGCAACAGCCTGCGCGAGTGCCTCGAAAACGAAGGGATACCCTCCATGGTCTACTACCCCGTACCGCTCCATATGCAGAAAGCCTACCTTCACCTTGGTTACGGCGCTGACGACTTCCCTGTAACCACCCGCTTATCAGGTGAGGTACTGTCACTTCCGATGCACACCGAAATGAATGATGAACAGCTCTCCTATATAACCGGCTGCATCAGGTCAAAATTCAACTGAAACAGGAAATGGAAAAGGAATACTTCGCACACGAGACCGCGGTGATAGACGGAGGCTGCACAATAGGCCGCGGAACGAAAATCTGGCACTTCAGCCATATTATGAAGGAATCCGTAATCGGAGAGGACTGCAACCTCGGCCAGAACGTTGTAATTTCCCCGGGCGTCATACTCGGAAATAATGTAAAGGTCCAGAACAATGTATCGATATATACCGGAGTTATATGTGAGGACGATGTATTCCTGGGACCGTCAATGGTATTCACAAACATAATAAACCCGCGCAGTGCCGTAATCAGGCGTGATCAGTACGTCACAACAATGGTAAGGCGGGGAGCCTCTGTTGGTGCCAATGCCACAATTGTGTGCGGCAATGAGATAGGGCAGTATTCACTCATCGGTGCCGGGGCTGTGATTACAAAGCCGGTGAAGCCATATGCCCTCGTTGTTGGCAACCCGGCACGCCAGACAGGGTGGGTCTCGGAATACGGTCACAAACTCTCGTTTGATGAATCAGGCACCGCCGTATGCCCCGAAAGCGGCCAGCAATACAGGCTTTCCGGCGGGGAGGTGACAAGAATTATTTAATACTTTTATGCCTTCGTAAAAATATTCTGATGAACAATACACCTAAGAACTTTGGTCTCATAGGAGTTGCAGGCTACATAGCCGAACGCCACCTGAGGGCAATAAAGGATACGGGAAACCGGCTCCTGGCCAGCCTCGATAAATTCGACTGCGTCGGGAAACTCGACAGCTATTTCCCTGAGAGTGACTTCTTCGTTGAATTCGAAAGGTTCGACAGGCATGTCGACAAGCTTAAAAGAGTGGGCGTACAGCTTGATTATGTATCCATCTGCTCTCCCAACTACCTGCACGACTCGCACATCAGGTTCGCACTGCGACACCAGGCTGACGCCATCTGCGAAAAACCGATAGTGCTGAACCCATGGAATATTGAAGCTCTCCAGGAGATAGAAAAGGAGACCGGACGAAGGATATACAATATCCTGCAACTCCGCTACCACCCGGTTATCATGGACCTGCGGGAAAAGATCAGGACAGCACCGAAGGGCAAGAAGCATGACATCGACCTGACATATATAACAAGCCGCGGCAACTGGTACCATATTTCATGGAAAGGCGACGTAAACAAATCCGGAGGAATAGCCACCAACATCGGGGTTCACTTCTTTGACATGCTAGGATGGATCTTCGGACCGGTGGTATCAAACAGGGTTCACCTGCTTGAACGTGACAAGGCGGCGGGTTTCCTGGAGCTTGAAAACGCTCGCGTAAGATGGTTCCTTAGCATCGACTGCAATGACCTTCCTGACCAGGTTAAGGAAAAGGGAAAGCGGACCTACAGGAACATCACCGTTGACGGCGAAGAGCTGGAATTCTCCGAAGGATTCACCGACCTCCATACCGTGACCTACCGTGAGATACTTAAAGGAAACGGCTATGGTCTCGAGGATGCACGCCAGAGCATTGAAACAGTTTACCAGATAAGAAATTCGGCACTATCGGTGCTGACAGGAGAATATCATCCCCTAACAAAAAAATGAATATGTACGATAGACTTGTAAAAGGCGAGACCAAACTCTCCCTCATCGGCCTCGGTTACGTAGGCCTTCCGATTGCCCTTGAATTTGCAAAGAAGATCAAAGTGGTTGGCTTTGACATCAGGCCTGACCGTGTTGAACTGATGAAGAAGGGGATTGACCCCAGCAATGAGCTTGAACATGAGGCATTTGAAGGAACGGATATAAAGTTTACATCTGACCCTGAGGATCTTCGCGAAGCTTCTTTCCATATTATTGCAGTGCCCACGCCGGTTACCAAGCATAACCTCCCCGACCTTACCCCTGTGCTCAAGGCTTCGGAAACTGTCGGACGGATACTGAAGAAGGGTGATTATGTTGTGTATGAGTCAACTGTCTATCCCGGATGTACCGAAGAGGACTGCCTCCCGGTGCTTGAGAGGTACTCGGGGCTTAAGTGCCCGGCCGACTTCAAAATCGGGTTTTCACCGGAGCGAATCAACCCCGGCGACCGCAACCATACCCTGACAAAGATTGTCAAGGTCACCAGCGGCTGCGATCCCGAATCAGCCGAAAACATCGCAAAAACATACGAGATGATCATTCAGGCCGGTGTGCACCGTGCCTCATCAATAAAGGTGGCCGAAGCAGCCAAGATCATTGAGAACACACAGCGCGACATCAACATAGCCTTCATGAACGAGCTGTCAATCATCTTCAACAGGATGGGCATCAACACATATGAAGTGCTTGAGGCCGCCGGAACCAAATGGAACTTCCTGAAGTTCTATCCCGGCCTGGTTGGAGGTCACTGCATCGGGGTAGATCCCTATTACCTCTCTTACAAAGCCAAGGCGATGGGCTACCACCCGCAGATGATTGACTCTGGCAGGTTCACAAATGACAGCATGGGAGCATATGCCGGCAAGGAGACAGTAAAGAAGCTCATTGCAGCCCACAAGAGCCCCGACAGAGCACGTGTACTGGTGATGGGAATGACCTTCAAGGAAGATGTAACCGATATCCGCAATTCGAAGGTGATAGATGTGGTCAATGAGCTGCGCGACTTCGGGGTGGAGGTTGATGTGATTGACCCGGGTGCATCGCACGAGGAGGTGAAGCATGAATACGGAATTGATCTTAAGAAGGGCCCGGAAGGGAAATATGATGCGATAATAGTTGCAGTTGCACATAAGGAGTACCGTGACCTGGAGGAAAAGTTCTTCCTTGACCTTCTCAATGAGCGGGGGATACTGGTTGACCTCAAGGGTCTGTTCAGGAACAAAATGAGGTGGCTGACCTACTGGAGTCTCTGATGAAAAAGAAGGTAATCGTCACAGGAGGAACAGGGTACATCGGGTCACATACTGCCGTTGAGCTGATAGCCGGCGGGTTTGATGTTGTGATTATTGACAACCTTTATAACTCGGAAAAATCGGTACTTGAGGGGATACGCGCCATCACCGGGGTGACCCCGAATTTTTACGAGTATGACCTCTGTGACAGGAAAAAGCTTGAGGAAGTTTTTATCTCCGAAGGCAATGTCGATGCAATCATCCACTTTGCCGCCTTCAAGGCAGTAGGTGAGTCTGTAAGAAAACCCCTGGAATACTACAGAAACAACTTCGTCTCGCTGATGAACCTTCTTGAGATGATGGAGCTCCACAATACTCCGGTAATGGTCTTTTCATCGTCATGCACAGTCTACGGCCAGCCTGACTCGCTGCCCGTGACCGAAGCATCGCCGGTGAAGGAGGCTGCTTCGCCGTATGGCTACACAAAGCAGGCCGGTGAGATTATCATCCGTGACACCATGGCTGCCCGACAATCTCATAAGGCCGTATCACTCAGGTATTTCAATCCAATTGGAGCCCATCCCACGGCATTCATCGGAGAGCTCCCGCGCGGAGTACCGGAAAACCTGGTTCCGTTCATAACACAGACCGCCATTGGGCTCCGCGATGAGCTGAAGGTTTTCGGAACTGACTATGACACACCGGACGGATCATGTATACGCGATTACCTGCATGTTGTTGACCTGGCAAAGGCACATGTGAGGGCGCTGAGAAGGATGCTGGAAGGGGAGAACAAATCGAACTACGAGGTCTTCAACCTCGGCATGGGGAAGGGTGTATCAGTACTGGAGGCTATTGCTGCTTTTGAGAAAGCCACCGGGGTCAAACTTAAGTATTCCCTTACAGACCGCCGGGCAGGAGATATAGAGAAGATCTGGGCTGATCCCTCACTGGCAAACAGGGAGCTTGGTTGGAAGACAGAGATATCAATTGAGGAGGCTATGGAGACTGCGTGGCGCTGGGAGAACAGGCTGAAAAACAAGGAATCATGAAGAGAACCTTACTTATCACCGGCGGCGCCGGGTTCATCGGGTCACACGTCATCAGGCGGTTCGTGAACAAATACCCTGACTATAAGATTGTCAACGCTGACAAGCTTACCTATGCGGGAAACCTGGGCAACCTGACTGACATTGAGAAGAAGCCCAATTACCTCTTCCGCAAGGTTGACATAGTTGACAAAAAGGCAGTCAATGCCCTTTTTGAAGAGTTCCGGTTTGACGGGGTCATACACCTCGCCGCCGAATCACACGTCGACAGGTCAATTACGTCGCCCGATGAATTCATCTACACAAATATCATCGGCGGCATGGAGGGATTG
>JAKAXP010000095.1 GCA_021816545.1 Bacteroidota bacterium | reverse complement strand
ATCTATTCCGGGGCAGGGTATCTGCTGAATGAGATGGATATAAGGAACTAGGCAGTAGGCAATAGGCAAGAGTGAAAGGGGCTGTTACAAGACAACCCCTTTTACATTTAATAAAGTAGCTGAATGACATACAGGCCCAAAGACTGTATGTCGTTGCCAACACTACTGCCTACTGCCTCTTGCCTACTGCCTAATTAAGTGCTACTTTTGCAAAAATTTTCCGATGCAGATTAATTTTCTTGACATATTAGCCTGCTTCATGGTGCTGTTCGCCATCATTGACATGCCGGGCTCAATCCCCATCATTCTCGATATAAAATCGAAGACCGGGAATATCCATCCATGGAAAGCCACCCTTGTATCACTTTCGATTTTCCTGGCTTTTCTTGTCTTCGGAGAAAAACTTCTGGGCATTTTCGGAATTGATGTCGGATCATTTGCAATCGCAGGTGCATTCATAATCTTCCTCATCGGGATGGAGATGGTGCTCGGGGCCGAGTTCTTCAAGCATGATTCTCCAGGTGGAGGAACAATTGTACCGATAGCCTTTCCGCTTATTGCCGGTGCTGGATCAATAACCACAATCCTTTCCCTCAGAGCTGAATATGCCACAATAAACATACTTATCGCCCTTTTGCTGAATATGGTGATTGTTTATTCGGTTCTCAGACTCACCTCAAGGATTGAGCGCCTGCTAGGTCCCACCTGGCTTCATATCCTGAAGAAGTTTTTCGGCATTATCCTTATCGCAATTGCAATAAGGCTCTTCATCAACAATACCGGAATCACTCTCCCGCAATGAGTCCGGACGAGGTAACAATTTATACTGACGGTGCCTGCAGCGGAAATCCTGGCCCCGGCGGTTACGGTGTGGTTCTTATGGCAGGTCATCACCGCAAGGAGCTATCCGGCGGTTACAGGCTTACCACAAACAACCGTATGGAGCTACTGGCAGCCATCACAGGCCTGGAGGCGCTTAAGCGAGACGGTCTGAGGGTAAGGCTGTATACTGACTCTCAGTACCTGGTCAATGCCGTCAACAATGGGTGGGTATTCGGCTGGGAGAAGAAACGGTTCGCAAAAAAGAAAAATCCTGATTTATGGATGCGGTTCCTCGAGGTTTACAGGCAGCACCGCGTGACACTCATATGGGTGAAGGGGCATAACAACAACCCTGAGAATGAACGTTGTGATGCCCTGGCTGTGGCAGCTTCGAAACTTCCCGGCCTTCCTGAGGACGAAGGATACATGGCAAACGGTGATGATGAGGAGCTCATATGAGAAGGGGAAGTAATTTTTGACTTTTGTAAAAAAAGTGCAATTTTGCACAAAATGGGGTTAGATGAAAAGTTTCATACATAAAGCCACGGACCTGACGCCGGAGATTATCCTTGCTCCAGCGGAAAACCGCTTCAGCATAGCCGGGAAGTCCGCCCCCGAGGATGTCAGGGGCCTCTATTACCCCGTCCTGGAATGGATGGAAGAATTCGTTGCCGGGGTAAGAAAAGGGAACAATTATACCGATACCAATCCGCTCCGGCTGAAACTTGATCTCGAGTATTTCAATTCATCATCGGCGAAGTTCCTCTTTGACATATTCGCCCACCTCCGGGATCTCAACAATGAAGGTATCCCGGTGGAAATTGAATGGTACTATGACGTGGAGGACACCGACCTGCGTGAAGCAGGCGAAGATCTGTCATTGCTCTGCGAAATTCAGTTCAGGTATTGTCCCAAGACCAGATGAGTGATCTCAGAGGGCCGGCGGAGCTGTACAGGCTGCTGGAATCACTGCAGATTCCATACGAATATATTGAACATCCTCCGGTTCCTACGGTTGAGGAAGCTATGAAGTACTGGTCAGGAATCGAATCCGGCCATTGCAAGAATATTTTCTTCCGCAATCACAAGGGCGACAGGCATTACCTCGTCATCCTTTACTATGATTCAAAACTGAACATCAAAGAGCTGGAGCAGAAGCTCCGGCAGGGCAAGCTCTCATTCGCCTCTGACAGGCGGCTGATGCAGTACCTGGGTTTAACTCCCGGTTCGGTTTCGCCGTTCGGTCTCATCAATGATCACTCCCGCCACGTCCACCTGTTTATTGACAGAACCCTGCTGGACCATGAGCGGCTATCATTTCACCCCAACACCAACACCGCCTCTCTGATAATTCCACGTGAAGGACTGTTCAGGTTCCTGGAGCACACAGGCAACACCTGGGAGATTTTCTGAATACATGGCATGCAGCAAACTGCACAGTCCGGCAGTCTTTATACCGGACTTGCATCTTGAACGTTAACTCTTACCGCCATGAAAAGAATTGCATTTACTGCAGCAATCCTGATCTTCTGCATCCTGACCGGGGCTGCAGCCTCCCTGCAGGACTCCATCCCGAAAAAGACATATAACGCCACATTTACTTCCTCTCCTCCTGTAATTGACGGGGCAATAGAAGACGATGCCTGGCAAGCCGGTGAGTGGCAGGGCGATTTCAGGCAGTATGAACCCCACAACGGGGTGTCACCGTCTCAAAAGACAGAATTCAAGCTGCTCTATGATGACAACAACATTTACGTTGCCTTCAAAGCCTATGACACAAACCCTGACAGTATTGTCAGGCGTATCTCAAGGCGTGACAACGGTGACGGTGATTTTGTGGGCATCGGTATTGACAGCTACAATGACCTTCAGACCGGTTTTGCTTTCCTTGCCAATGCAGCCGGGGTCAAGAATGACTTTATCTGGTCACAGGACGGAAGGATGGAAGATGACACCTGGGATCCTATATGGTTCGCAGGAGCAAAAATTTACCCATGGGGATGGGCTGCGGAGATGAGAATACCGCTTACCCAGCTGAGGTTCAGGATCTCCGATGACGGTGTATGGGGCCTGGAAATTTTCCGCAGGCTCTTCCGTAACCAGGAGATGTCGGTCTGGCAGCATATAGACCGGAATGCATCCGGACTGGTCCATAATTTCGGAAAGCTGACAGGTCTCACCGGCATCAAACCCAGAAAACAGGCTGACATAACCCCCTTTGTGGTCGGAAGCCTTGAAACATTTGAAAGTGAGGAAGGGAACCCCTTTGCAACTGGCAGGGCATGGAAATACAACGGAGGTCTGGATGCCAAGTTCGGTCTCACCAACAATATGACACTCGACCTTACCGTGAACCCCGACTTCGGGCAGGTGGAGGCTGACCCCTCAGAGGTGAATCTTACAGCCTACGAGACTTTTTTCCAGGAAAAAAGGCCTTTCTTCATCGAAGGGAATAACATCACCAGCCTGAAGACCGGGGTGGGTGACGGTGACCTTGGGTTTGACAATCTCTTTTACTCAAGGAGGATAGGGCGCAGCCCGCATCTGTGGGCAGAAACCGAAGACAATGAATTCGCAAAGGTGCCAAGGGTTACACCTATCATCAGTGCAGCCAAGCTTACGGGAAAAACACCGGACGGATTTTCAATAGGAATCGTGGAAGCAGTAACCGCAGAGGGAAAAGCAGTGATTGACTCTCTCGGACACAGGAGTGAGCAGACAGTTGAACCGCTCACTAACTATTTAGTCTCCCGCGTCATGAAAGACTTCGGAGGAGGGAGGACAATCATAGGCGGGGCCTTTACAAACACTCACCGGTTTCTGGAAGGGGCAGGGACAGATGAGCTAGTTCGCAGTGCCAATACGGCAGGTGTTGACTTCACCCATTATTTCGGAGAGGAAAGGAATTGGTTCACCTCTGCCACAGCTGCGGCCAGCAACCTTAACGGCAGCATGGAAGCAATAGAAAGCCTTCAACGCTCACCGGTACATCTGTTTCAGCGCCCTGATGCAGACTATGTGGAAGTTGACCCGACACGGACAAGCCTGAACGGTTTCGGAGGTAACATACAGGCAGGGAAAGTAGGGGGCAAATGGAATTTCATGGCATTTACATATCTCAAGTCGCCTGGCTTTGATCTTAATGACGTGGGATACCTTCAGAGTGCCGATGTAGTGTTCGCAGGCCTCTGGTCAGCATACAGCTTTGACAAGCCATTTGGCATCTTCAGAAGGATCAGACCCAACAGTAACCTGGTAAGTGCCTGGGACTTCGGAGGAAATCACCTTCAAACCAATGGTAACCTCAGTTTAAATATCCAGTTCAAAAACCTCTGGTGGACCAACTTCGGCTTCAGCTACCGCGGTGAGTCGCTATCAACCACAATCCTGCGGGGAGGACCTGCTATGATCACTCCCTCAAACCTGAGCTGGTGGTTTAATATTGCCTCAAGCGAGTCAAGGAGCCTGGTTGCAAGTGTATTTGCGAACGGGAACCATGGCGGTAATGATGCCTCGGACAGGTACTCGGTGGGAGTTGATATCACCGCCAAGCCCGGGAAATCATTTACAGCATCTATTGAACCATCTTATTCCATCAACCGGAACAACATTCAATATGTAACCCTCACAGATGATAACGATCGATACATTCTCAGCCAGATAGACCAGCAGATCGTCAGCATGTCACTGAGGCTGAATTATAACATCACTCCTGACCTGACAGTCCAGTACTGGGGTCAGCCTTTCCTGGCAGCAATGGACTACAGTAAATTCAAGGCTGTGACTGATCCACGCGCCGGAAATCTTGAAGACAGATATCATCTCATTGGTGAAGATGAGATTGATTTTGACAGTGATGATAACAGGTATCTTGTAGATGAGAACAAAGACGGCATTACCGACTACAGTTTCAGGAATCCTGACAACAACTATGACCAGTTCCTTTCCAACCTGGTAGTCAGATGGGAGTTCAGACCCGGATCAACACTGTTCCTTGTATGGTCACAGACCAGGAGTTACAATGATAACACAGGGTCATTCTCACTCAGTGATAATCTTGACAATCTGTATACCTCCAGGAAACCGTATGATGTATTCCTTGTAAAGTTCACATACCGGTTCGGTTTGCGGTAAGAGCAGCTGATCACAGGTCCGGAAGAGCGATGGGGTGAATCCTTTCGCTCTTTCATTATTTTTAAGATTTTGGCGTAAGACTCCGGATATTTTTTTTATATAACTTTGTGATACCTTTTCTGTTTCTGAAACCCCTCTTGATGAAAACTATTCTGCTGATACTGCTTTCCTTCTTTACTCTTGTCCTGTCTGCGCAGGAGTACGAAAAGAGAGTTTATACCACCACCCGTACCAATATTCCCCCGGTTATCAACGGGGAGCTTGATGATGCTGCCTGGTCTGAAGGTACCTGGGCCGGAGATTTCTGGCAGTATGAACCTGACGAGGGTGCACCTGTTAGCCAGAAAACTGAGTTCATGCTGCTGTATGATGATTACAATATCTACATTGCAATTAAACTGTACGACACGGCTCCTGACAGCATTGTGTCACGTATGACCAGGCGAGATGATATTGACGGTGACCAGGTAACTGTTGCATTTGATTCATATTTTGATCAGCGTACTGCATTCGGTTTCGGTGTGAGTGCAGCCGGGGTAAAGGGTGATCTCATCTGGACAGATGATGGGATGAATGAGGATGAGACGTTTGACCCCATCTGGTACGTTAAGACAGGATTGTATGACTGGGGATGGGCTGCCGAAATGCGCATCCCCCTGACACAGCTTCGCTTCTCAGACCAGGCTGAGCAGGTATGGGGCTTTGAGGTGGTAAGGAACCTGTACCGGGATGCCGGGACACACATGTGGCAGCCAATTGCCAGAAATGCATCCGGGCTTGTTCACAATGCAGGTCTGCTTAAAGGTCTGAACAATATCAGGCCAAGGAAACTGTTCGACCTGACACCCTTCGGTGTGACAAGCCTCGAGACCTATGAGGGGGAAGAGGGCAATCCCTGGCAGGACGGAAGCAACTTCAGGGCAAATGCCGGACTTGACGCCAAGATAGGAGTCACGAACAACATGATCCTCAGCCTTTCACTGAACCCTGACTTTGGCCAGGTGGAGGCAGACCCGTCAGAGGTCAACCTCACCGCTTTTGAAACCTACTTCAGTGAAAAGAGACCGTTCTTCATCGAGGGGCGGAACATAACCTCATACAACCTTGGAGTTGGTGACGGCGATGAGGGTAATGACAACCTGTTTTATTCAAGGCGAATCGGCAGAAGACCGTCACTGAGCTATTCGCCGTATGACAATGAATACTCGTGGACCCCTTCCTTTACCCCTATAATTGGTGCAGCAAAGCTTACCGGTAAATCTTCCGGCGGACTCTCCGTGGGAGCGCTCGAGGCAGTGACGGCACAGGTGAACACCAGGATTTATAATGAAGTAACAGGAGAAACGACACACCTCACCGCCGAACCGCTGGCCAACTTCGCTGTCGGAAGGGTGCAGAAAGATCTGAACGGTGGAAAAACAATCATTGGCGGGATGGTTACGAGCACAATCAGGCAACTCGAAGAAAACACCGAAGACCGCTTTCACAAATCGGCCACCACGGGAGGGCTTGATTTTACGCAGTACTTCGGTAATATGAACTATATCTTCCAGTTGCGTACCGTTTTCAGCAATGTTACCGGTACCAAAGAGATGATAGCCCGCACACAGCGGTCAATTATTCACAATTTCAGGCGACCTGACTCGGATTATACAGAATATGACCCGACCCGCACTTCCCTGAGCGGAACCGGAGGTAACCTGATGGCAGGCAAAATCGGCGGCAACTGGCAGTTTATTTACCTGTCAGCATGGAAATCACCGGGGCTCGAACTGAATGATGCCGGGTACATGCAGGTGGCTGACCAGTACCTTGGGGCAACAGTTGTCAACTACAACATCTATAAGCCCTTCAGCATTTTCAACAGCATGAATTTCGGAACTAACTTCATACACCTGATTGACTTCGGCGGCAACCTTAATGTCATGGGCATCTCGGGATCATGGCAGGCCCAGTATAAAAACCTGTGGCACACCTTCATCAGCGGCCAGGTCAACAGCCCGGAGAAAGACAACCTGATGCTACGCGGAGGCCCGACAATGAAGATGCCTGGCAACATGTACATCGGCGGAGGCATAAACAGTAACTCAAGGAAGAAACTGAGTGGCGAACTGGACTTCAGGTATTTCAGAACTTTCCAGGATGTCCGGGAGGCTTATGAATTAGGCATTGAGATAGAATACCGTCCCATCAATACGCTCACATTAAGCGTGGAACCGGAGTGGAGCCGAACCTGGAATCTTATGCAGTATGTGACACAAGAGACCCTTGAAGACGGCGCTGAAACACCCAGGTACATTTTTGCCTCAATTGACCAGAAAGTCCTGAGCATATCCCTCAGGGCCGACTACAATATTACTCCTGACCTGACAATCCAGTACTGGGGACAACCTTTCTTCGGATCAGGTGACTACAGTGAGTTCAAAAGAATAACTGACCCCGGTGCAGACGAATTCAATGACCGCTACGGGATCCTCGGTTCCGGGAGCCTTTCCTATGCAATAAGGGACAGACTCTATAGCATCGATGAGGACCTCGACTCATCAGTGGATTACACTTTTGACAATCCTGACTTCACAGTCAGTGAATTCCTGCACAACCTTGTGGTAAGGTGGGAGTTCCTGCCTGGTTCAACCGCCTATCTTGTCTGGTCGCAGACGCGCGAATACTCTGAAGATAGCGGCCTTTTCGACTTCGGGCGCCAGTCAGCCGATCTTTTCAGCAAGACCAAAGCACATAACGTCTTCCTTATCAAGTTTTCATACAGGTTTGGCCTATGACGGAAGGTTCCTGCAGCTGGCCGTCAGGTGATCCCCTGATGATAAGATATCATGATACTGAATGGGGAATACCGGTTCATGATGACAAAAAATGGTTTGAACATATAGTTCTTGACGGGGCCCAGGCCGGTCTCAGCTGGAAGACAATCCTTCACAGGCGTGAAGGATACCGGAGGGCGTTTGCCGGATTTGATCCTTCAATAGTGGCCGGATATGATGAAAGCAAATTCCAGGAGTTGCTCAGAGACGAAGGGATCATCCGCAACAGACTGAAGATCAGGTCTGCAATCAACAATGCAAAAGCATTTCTGAAGATACAGGAAGAGTTCGGGACATTTGACGCGTGGATCTGGCAGTACACAAACGGAAAGCCGGTAGTGAACAGGTGGGAGAGCCTCAGTCAGCTGCCTGCCCGGACCCCTCTCTCAGACATGATCAGCAAGGAACTCAAAAAGAGAGGATTCACTTTCGTGGGATCGACAATCTGTTATGCATTCATGCAGGCTGCCGGGATTGTAAATGACCACCTGGTAACCTGTTTCAGGCATCCGGCTAATATTTTGCCGTTGTCCTTCGGCTGATACTACCGCTCGGGAAATAAGGCTCGCATTATTCAGAATCCCGGCTGAATAGTTAAGATCAGTTCGCCTGAAAAAAGCCGGGGGTTAAAAGATATACCCAAGTTCCAGCGTGATGAACCTCCCGGGGCAGACAGCGCCCTTGCTGTCATAGAACTTTGTGTCAAGCAGGTTCTGCACACCAAGGTTTACTGACACCCTTTCAGCAAACACCCTTGAGAGCCTGAGGTCAACCGTGGCATA
>JAKAXP010000094.1 GCA_021816545.1 Bacteroidota bacterium | reverse complement strand
CCGATCTCATCGCCTGCTCCTGGCTCTTCATGATCTTGGAGTAAACGTCCTGAATATTCGGAGGGATTTCCTTGTTTTCTTTCTGGTAGTTTGATACCATGTTCGTTACAATATTATAAGCTCCCCCGAAGGGATCAGTCTTCATAAGGATCGCCCCGACATTCTTTTTCATGCATTGTTCCAGGATTTTTTCGCCCATTTCCTGCTGAACATAGTTATAAACGAACATTACCAGGTCAAAACGCCCGCTGTCGACGGCAGCACAAATTACCCTGTCCATCGTCTCCGGTGGTTCCCCGGTGAAATTTGATCCATGGCATGACACACCGCTGAACCTTACAATGCCCTCCTTCTTCATCTTCCTTACGGCGCTGTGGAACACTTTATTCTCTGTTGCCAAAACGGTGTTTGCAGACCACAACATAAGTCCGTCGATATAGGGAGTGTCAAGTCTCTCAAGGGACTTTCTTACCCTTGAGACGAGAGTTTCCCTGGTATCCTTATCAGTTACTGCGATCTTTGAATTTATAAAAAGTGATTCCCTGGGACTGGTTTTGATTGCCCGGCCGATTGTGACTTCGCTGTTTCCGCTGCCATGCCCCTCAATTGAATCAACGAAATTAATTCCGCCGGCAATTGCTGCTTTAATGACACTCTCACTGGCCGTACCCGGATAGCCGCATCCGATGTCCGACACCTTGAACCCGGTTCGTCCGAGCATCCGGTATTCCTTTATGGATGATTGTTGCTGTTCCTGGCCGGTGTTCTGCCGGCCGTACATTGCTCCTGAGCCTGCTATTCCGACACCTGCCATGCATACAGTTGATTTTGACAGGAATGTCCTGCGGTTGATGGTTCTCTTATTCATAGGGGGATTTTTAAGTAATTAAAGTTACGTCGCCACGAGGCGGAAGTCAAATAAATTATGAGCTTAGAACAAAGGACAGGCAATGTCGAAAGCTTGTGTCGCCTGCAAGCCATTCTCCCTTTGGACACTTAAGCGACCTATAAAAGCTCTACTAATAGTCTGGAATAAATACTTGACTTGACCTCTTTTGAAGTGTAACTTTGATAAAGGACAGGCCTTTAAAAAATGTGTAGTTTCAGAATAGTTAAAACCCCAAAAACTATGATTATGAAAACAAGAATCCTTATTCTGCCTTTTTTAACAGCCTGTCTAATCATCATGCAATCATGTTGTAGGGCTGAATGTCCTGCAGAAACAGTTGAATTCTGGGCGATGCTGACAAAGTCTGCAATTCATGGTGACGAATCATGGGAAGACCCCATTGGAACTCAAATAGGGGCACAAATGCCTGTTTCTTATCTAAGTAACTCTTTGATTCTTAATGCAGGAGCCAAGATCTCATTACAGGGGGCCGGATGGAAGGAGTATGATCTTGAAGGTAGAACCAATCTGTGGTATTTATACCTTCCTCTTACGCTCAGGTATCAGCATACAAGCGGGTTCTACGGAGAAGCCGGTCTCCAACCAGGATATCTTTTCCGGGCAATGGATAAATATGAAGGGACATCGGAAAGTTACATGGACCACATGAAAAGGTTTGACCTGTCATTGCCGGTAGCCATTGGATATAAGTTCAGCAATAACTTTGGAATTAACCTGACTGTCATACCAGGCATCACAGACATTACAAAGGACGAAGATGTGAAGGATGTCAACTTTGTAATGGGACTGGGTGTAACCTATACTTTCAGGATCAGAGATTAGTGACCTTGGCTGGTTTTCCAGGATATGCCAATAGAGAAGCCCTGCATGCATAAATTATGAAGGGTTATGAATGGATCAGCATTAAGATTCAGTAGATATACTACTCCATGTCGCATAAAGTGCACCTCCTCCACCTCCCTCCAATAATTGAGGACTGATAACTGATTTGGATAACCGCCAAAAAGAAAGCCCCCGGCTGATTTCCGGAAGCTGAATTTCTTTTTCTTTGTAAATTTCTAATTATTCCCGGGGGAAACAGCCTTGATAAGTGAAAAGTTTTCATAAAAGGTTACAGGATCATAGACATATTCGTAAAAAATAATGTAGTGGGTCCCCAAGTTACCTGTTGCATTGAAATGACCTACCCCGACATAAGGTACAGATTCAAGCGGTATCGAAGTACGGTCCGATATAAAAAATACCTCTCCAGTTCCACTTTCCCAGTCTAATCCAACACTTACAGCTTCCCCGTTAAAAGACTCTTTTTTCCAAACCGTACGCCATCTTTGAAGTGGTATAACTGGTGGACGGTAACTGATCCAACCAGCCAATCAATTAGTTCCCCGTTTGATGAAAAGACCGGAACATAATATCCATCCCAGAGAAAGTCATCAGTAATAGTTCCATTCACATTCTTACCATTTTGGGCTAAAAGTTGATTCATACCAAATCCTAGTAAGAGGCATACAATAATGAATGTCTTTGTTTTCATGACTGTGGTGATTTAGTTAATACTAAGTTTCCGTATAAAGTTAGAACAGGTATTTAGATTTAGATGGTTCTATTCGTCCCAAAAATTGTTCTAGGTGTACCAAAATGAATAAAAAGCCCAGTCCTGTTTCTGCCGATAAGACCTGTCTCACTAAAATGCAAAAAGACCTCACTCGAGTATTGATTTCCTTACACCAGATATAGCTCATAACCATGAAGGATTAATAGGAAAGCGATGGAAACAATATTCTAAACGAGAAAAAATGAAAGAACAAATACTTGTTTGATAATATTAATCTATCATTGTCAGGTACTGTAAAGCTCATTTAGGATTAAATAATTGGAATTGTAAAGTGAGATCAGGATTACTAACCAAATGTGTAAGGTTTTTCTAGGACGAGACATGATGAAGATTTAGCGACTCCTTATACCTATTCATATCCGTGCCTCTCCAAAATCCATTTACTGTTTATCGTCTACCATTCATCTAGATAAACCGTCAGTTCATTCAATTTTTTATTTTGGGTTTCTTTTTCATATTTAGATATGTTATCTTGTGGGGCTGTCTGAATATTAGTTAGGATTTGAAAATTAACATGATGAAAGCGAGTAACCCAGTCTTTATGGAGGCCTATTGCTTTTTAAGAAATATGGCTAGCATACAATTCTACAAATACCTAAAGATTAACTTTGCCCATCCCATTAGAGTGATCGCACAATTAAACAATGATTGTAACTCAAAATGCAATATGTGTGATGTTTGGCGTCAAAGCAAGAAGGAATTGACAGCTTCAGTTTGGATCAATACTTTGAAACAACTTAAATCAAGTTATAAGTATTTTCATGTTGGCTTTGCGGGTGGTGAAATACTTTTAAAAGATGATGTCTTTGAAATATTCGAATTTTGTCATGATGCCAAATTGCCATTTACGATTACTACGAATGGGAAATTACTGACGATTATTAATGTAGAAAGACTCTTGAAGTTGCATCCGTTGAGTATAAATATATCGATTGACAGTTTAGACAGTGAAGTATACCATAAAATTAGGGGTGTTTCATTTGTAGATTCCGTAAAATCAAATATTGAATATTTGAGGACATACATCAAAAAGAACTCGCTAAGCACAAAGGTCTTTTTTAAAACTGTAGTAAATAGCCTGAATTTAAAGGAGCTTCCTTCCATTGCGAAATATGCGAAGGAGATGGATGTAGCGGGCATTACTTTTGATCCCATAAGACGACGACGAGATATCTTTATAGAAGAAAAAATTGACTCGTTTGAGAGGCTGGCAGCCATAAATATGATTACCCTTCAAGACTCTGTTGAGAAGTTAGTTGCACTGAAGAAAGAAGGCATAAATATTCTTAATTCTGAAAAGAGAATGAAGCAGTGGTTCAGGATAAATGATTTTGAAAAAAGAACTTTTTGCAGTGCCCCTCTCCGTGATATTTATATAAATAATGAGGGATATGTAAGATTATGCGATTATTCAAATTCTCCCATCGGGAATATTGCTACTGATAATATAAGTCTAGTTTTAAGAAGCGAGATCGCAAGGGCTGAGAAGAAAAGACTAACTCAATGTCAAAATCCTTGCGATTATTGTATACATCGGAATCTTATTGACTACTATAATATTTTTCGTAGCTATTTAAGAAATTAATCAAATTTTTACAACACAGTCAACCACCCGAACGCTCCTGGTCTTTTTCATGAATTTGCAGTTGTGAGAATCATCCATCATACATACATGCAAGAATTCATTGAGCAACCATTATTAAAAGGGGTCATAATTTCTCTTACCAATAACAAATAATGCAGACTGCCATGGCAATTAATAGCCCTTTAAATGGACCATTTAAAAGTAATAAGATACTATGGCCATGTATCATTATCTAAGAGATCCCTCCAATTAGATTGCCCCCTGATCAATTCAGAACGATGCTTCTTTTTATATGAGAAAATTATTCTAATTGCAGAGCTTAATTAAGGTGGTTGTGTATTCTACCGTGTATTCAATTAAAAAAGCAGCTATGAAAATGAATTCATAACTGCTTTATTATTCGGGTGGAGATAAGGGGAATCGAACCCCTGACCTTGTGACTGCCAGTCACACGCTCTAGCCAACTGAGCTATATCCCCATTCTTTAATGAACTTCCGCACAACCTGATAACCATCTCCAAAATCGCACGGCGGTGCAAATATAGAAATTTTTTATAAATCACTTAACCCCTCCACGTAGGAGATGACAAACAAATTTGTAACTTTGAGGTGCCTATAACAGCATTACAATGGAAGCGAAGAAAAACGAAAAGGCAAATCTCGAAAACAAAAAGTCACTGTTCATACAGTTAGGGCTCATCGTTGCCCTGCTCGTCTGCCTTGGTGCAATGGAGTGGACCAGCGGCCAGAAAAAAGACTCGGCTTTTGCCGGGATGACTGAGGAGGCAATCGAGGAGGAACAGATCCCGGTGACGGAAGAAACTCCCCCCGAGGAGATGCCCCCGCCAGAAGTGACAGTCACTGACCTGTTCGAGATCGTTGAAGACGACGTGGTGATTGACAACGAGGTGAGATTCGAAGACGACGAGACATCCGAAGACAAGGTTGTCGAAATCTATGCGCCTGTCCTGCAGGCCGAGGAGGAAGAAGTGGAGGAGGAGATCTTCGTTATAGTGGAGGATATGCCCAAATTCAAGGGCGGTGACATCAATACCTTCCGCGAGTGGGTCCAGAAACGGGTACGCTATCCCGAACTCGCAGCCGAAAACGGCATCCAGGGACGTGTATTCATAACCTTCGTTGTTGAGACAAACGGTAACGTCAGCAATGTAAGCGTATCACGCAGCGTGGACGCACTGCTTGACGAAGCAGCCAAGGAAGCAGTGGCAGCTTCACCCAAATGGGAACCGGGAATGCAGCGCGGCCGGCCGGTGAGGGTAAGATATTCAATACCCATCATCTTCCAGCTGCAATAATCAGACCGATACAGCGTTTATCATACACCCCGCCTTCACAATGAAAAGCGGGGTTTTTTAAATCCATTGCTATGAAACGGACCATCGGAATCTTATTTGTTGCAGCCATGCTGATGTCAGGCTGCGGATCATCCAAGAAACAGCTTGAAGTAGGCAACTATGACGCTGCCATCACAAAAGCCGTGACTGAACTCAGGAAAAAACCCGGGAGCGAAAAGGACATTGAAACCCTGGAGCGCGCAATGAACATCGCCCTTGAACAGGACAACGAACGGATTCGTTACCTGAAGATGGAAGGCAGGACCAACGCCTGGGATGAGATCTATATGATCTACCGGAAGATGAGCGACCGCCAGGCCGCTGTGCGCACCGTGACTCCCATCAGGTACGAGGGCAGAACCATCGAATGGCCTTACGTTGATTACATGCAGGAGATGGTAATTGCCAAGAAAAATGCGGCCGACTTCTACTATGCACACGGCCAGGAGCTGATGAAAAACAACACGAAGGAATCTTACCGCCAGGCATTCGCCGAATTCGCCCGCGCCAGGGAGTATGTGGGAGATTACCCGAACATCGACCAGATGATGCAGGAAGCTCATTATCTGGGAATCAGCCGCGCCTATGTGACAGTCAAGAACTACTCGGTGGTCAAATTCCCCGAAGAATTTGAAAAGGATCTCCTGGCACTCGATCTGCCGCGGCTTAACAGCGAGTGGGTGGAGTATTATACAACAATGCCCGATAGCGACACCCAGATAGACTACCTTATTAATATAAACCTCCGCACGGTGGCCGTCAGTCCTGACAGGCAGTTCCAGCGTGACACGCTTGTCAAGGCAAGGGTTGAGGACGGGTTCGACTATGTCAAGGATGCGAAGGGAAATGTGATGAAGGATTCACTCGGCAATGACATCAAGGTCAAGAAATTCAAGGATCTCCAGTGCGCCCTCATACAGACCTTCCAGGTAAAGGAGTGCGTCATACAGGGTGATGTTGAGATGATGTCGCTCTATCCTGAGCGTACAATCAAGAAGGAACCTATCGGGGCGAGGTCGGATTTTGAACATGTTTCGGCAAGGGCAATAGGTGATGTGGGTGCGTTGTCAGCAGAGCAGAAGAAGATGCTGCAGTCGCAGATCATAGAGTTCCCGATGGATATCGAAATGGTCATAATGTGTACTGAAAACCTTAAGAATGCCATAAGGGGCTTCATGGAAGCCAACAGAAGGTTTATTAATTAGTTTGTATTAATTTTGACGCCCCGGCCCCCTCAGGACCGGGGCGGTTTTTTTTCTGCCACCGGCAAGTGACAGAATCACAGCTGCCCTGATTTTGCCGGAGGCATGGAAGCCTCTCTGCCAGGGCAGGTGTGAAGGATAGGGGAGCTCTTCATACTGCATGCGGCATGAGGAGCAGGAGTAATACAAACAGATTAACATTTTTGACAATAGAAAGAGCGGTATTGATAGGGGTAATCACCCCGGAGATAAGTGAGGCAAGCGCCCGTGATTATCTTGACGAGCTGGCATTTCTGGCCGAGACTGCCGGTGCCGTCCCGGTAAAGAAGTTCCTGCAGCGCGTTGAGCATCCCAACCCCAGAACATTTGTTAACAAGGGTAAGATTGAGGAGATAGCTGCCTTCGTTGCCTCCAATGAGATCACCCTTGCCATCTTTGATGATGAGCTTACTCCCAGCCAGATGCGCAATATCGAGAAAGACCTCAACTGCCGCATAATTGACCGCACCAATCTTATCCTTGACATTTTTGCCGGCAGGGCACGCACATCGCACGCACGCACACAGGTTGAACTGGCCCAGTACCAGTATCTTCTGCCCAGGCTTACCGGCATGTGGACTCACCTCGAACGGCAGCGCGGAGGCATCGGGCTGAGAGGCCCCGGTGAGACTGAGATTGAGACCGACCGCCGTATCATCCGTGACAAGATAACAAAGCTCAAAGAACAGCTGAAGAAGATTGATACGCAGATGAATACCCGCCGGAAGGGGAGGGAGAAGATGGTCAGGGTTGCCCTGGTGGGTTACACAAACGTGGGCAAGTCAACGCTGATGAACCAGATCAGCAAGACCGACCTGTTCGCCGAAAACAAGCTGTTTGCCACGCTTGATACCACGGTAAGGAAGGTTGTGCTGGGGAACCTTCCATTCCTTCTTTCGGATACGGTAGGATTCATACGCAAGCTGCCCCATGACCTTGTGGAGTCATTCAAGTCGACCCTTGATGAGGTAAGGGAAGCCGACCTGCTCCTGCATGTGATTGATATTTCGCATCCGGGATTTGAGGAGCAGGTGGCTGTGGTAAATGCAACCCTGAAGGATCTTGGTTCACTCAACAAGCCTACGATACTTGTCTTCAACAAGACCGATCTCTTCTCATTCACCCGCAAGGATGAATATGACCTGACCCCGGTGAAAAGGGAGAATCTCTCGCTTGATGACCTGCGGAGGACATGGATGGCTCACGCCGGAGACCAGCAAACGGTCTTTATATCAGCAAAAAAGCGCGATAACTTTGATGAACTCAGGAAGATGCTGTACGGGGAGGTTAAGAAGATACACGTACAGCGGTATCCCTACAACGATTTCCTTTTTGAGTCTGAGGAGCCTGTTATTTAAGCAGCCCTGCTGACATCATGTGCTCTGCAATCTGCACTGCATTGGTGGCGGCTCCCTTACGGATATTATCCGCAACAACCCACATGTTCAGCGTTTTCTCCTGTGAGAAATCACGCCTTATACGGCCTACAAAGACCTCGTCACGGTCATGAGCGATGATTGGCATCGGGTATTTGTTCTGCGACGGGTCATCATAGAGAATAACCCCGGATGTTGAAGAGAGCAGGGCTCTGACCCTGTCAAGGTCAAATTCCCTTTCAAACTCTATGTTTACAGCTTCCGAGTGACCTCCGGTCACCGGGACTCTCACTGCAGTGGCAGTGACCTTTATTTCCTCGTCGCCCAGTATCTTGCGTGTCTCATTCACCAGCTTCATCTCCTCTTTGGTGTAACCGTTGTCAAGGAAGACGTCGCACTGCGGGATGCAGTTCAGGTCAATTGCGTAGGGGTAAGCCATCTCTCCGCTCAGCCCGCGCCGCTCGTTTTCAAGCTGTGTCACAGCCCTGACACCGGTGCCGG